>NZ_JANOCG010000446.1:0-18416 GCF_031412075.1 Rhizobacter sp. | reverse complement strand
AACGCCAAGTCCTCAAAGGACTCATCCCGGTCGCGCTCGCCCTGTGCCTGCCCTCGGGCTTTGCGCAGACCGCGCCGTTCAAGATCGGGTTCATCCTGCCCATGACGGGCCAGTCGGCTTCCACCGGCCGCCAGATCGAAGCCGCAGTCAAACTCTACATGGCGCAAAACGGCAGCACCGTGGCCGGCCGCAAGATCGAGCTCATCGTCAAGGACGACGGGGCGGTGGCTGACACCACCCGCCGCATCGCGCAAGAGCTGGTGGTCAATGACAAGGTCGACGTGATCGCCGGTTTCGGCATCACCCCCACCGCCATGGCGACCGCGCCGATTGCCACCCAGAGCAAGACGCCGATGGTCGTGACGGCCGCGGCCACGTCGGTGATCACCACCGCCTCGCCTTACATCGTGCGCACCAGCTTCACGCTGCCGCAAGCGGCGGTGAGCATTGCCGAGTGGGCGGCCAAAAACAAGATCAAACGTGTGGTCACGCTGGTGAGCGACTACGCCCCCGGCATCGACGCCGAGAAGTTTTTCAAGAGCCAGTTCACCGCCAAGGGGGGCCAGGTGATCGCCGAGATCCGCTCGCCGCTCAAGAGCCCTGATTTCGCGCCCTTCCTGCAGAAGGTGCGCGACGAGAAGCCCGATGCGGTGTTTGTGTTCTTGCCCTCGGGCCAGGGTGCGGCCTTCATGAAACAGTTTGCCGAGCGCGGGCTCGACAAGTCGGGCATCAAGCTCATCGGCACCGGCGACGTGACCGACGACGACCAGTTGAATGACATGGGCGACGTGGCGCTCGGCGTGGTGACCTCGCACCACTACTCGGCCTCGCACAACACGCCGATGAACAAGAAGTTCGTGGCCGAATTCGAAGCCGCCAACAAGTTCCGCCCCAACTTCATGGGCGTGGCCGGTTATGACGGCATGGCGCTGATCTACAAGGCACTGGCTGCCACCAAGGGCCAGGGCGGCGGCGACGCACTCATCGCCGCGATGAAGGGCGCCACGTTCGAGAGCCCACGCGGCATGATCACCATCGACCCCGAAACGCGCGATGTGATCCACGACATGCACATTCGCAAAGTCGAGCGTGTGGGCGGGCAGCTTTACAACGTCGAGTTCGATGTGGAGAAGCAGGTGAAAGACCCGGGCAAGGCCGCGGCGAAGTAATCTTTCCCTCGATCGCTGGACCACACCCCCCCTTTCTCAGTTCTCCGTTCGCCCTGAGCCTGTCGAAGGGTGCGCCTGTGCACAGCGCTGGCTTCGACAGGCTCAGCCCGAACGGACTGGGGTAGCGGGAGAGGTCATGCGACCTCTCCCTACCATCGAACCAACTCCATGCTGACCCTCCTCTTCGACGGCATCGCCTACGGCATGCTGCTGTTCGTGCTGTCCGTCGGCCTGGCCGTCACCATGGGCTTGATGAACTTCATCAACCTGGCCCATGGCGCCTTCGCCATGGCCGGTGGCTACACCACCGTGTTGTTGATGAACAAGCTGGGCGTGCCTTTCCTCGCCACGCTGCCCATCGCCTTTGCGCTCACCGCGCTGGTCGGCGCGCTGTTCGAGCGCACGCTGTACCGGCCCATGTATAAACGCCCGCACCTGGACCAGGTGCTGTTCTCCATCGGCCTCGTCTTCATGGCGGTGACGGCGGTCGATTACTTCATCGGCTCGCAGCAGCAGATGATCTCGGTGCCCGAGTGGCTGCGCGGCCGCTTCGACTTCGCGGCGGTGGGCATCGGCAAGTACCGCCTGTTCATCATCGTGGTGTGTGGCCTGCTCACGGTGGCGCTGCAACTGGTGCTGGCGCGCACACGTTTTGGCAGCCGCCTGCGCGCGGCGGTCGATGACCCGCGTGTCGCACAAGGCCTGGGCATCAACGTCAACCAGGTGTTCCTCTTCACTTTCGCCGTGGGCTCGGGCCTGGCGGGCCTGGGCGGCGCGTTGGGTGCCGAAGTGCTGGGCCTCGACCCCACCTTCCCGCTCAAGTTCATGGTGTACTTTTTGATCGTGGTGTCGGTGGGTGGCACCACCACCATCACCGGCCCGCTGCTGGCCGCCTTGCTGCTCGGCATTGCCGATGTGTTCGGCAAGTACTACGCGCCCAAGCTCGGCTCCTTCATCGTCTACACGCTGATGATCGTCATCCTCACGCTGCGGCCGCAAGGGCTGTTCGGACAGAAGGGCTCGAAATGAGCGCGGTGCAAAACTCGTTGCGTGGCGACGCACGCTGGCGCTGGTGGGAGATGGCGCTGGGGGCGGTGGCCATCGTGTCGCTCTTCATCCCCGGTGGCCACGTGCTGCTGTTGAACGAGATCGCGATCCTGGCGCTGTTTGCGGTGTCGCTCGACCTCATCCTCGGCTTTGCCGGCATCGTGTCGTTGGGCCACGCGGCCTTCTTCGGCTTCGGTGCTTATGCGGCGGGACTGTTTGCCAAACACGTGATGCCCGACCCGCTGGTCGGCTTGGCCGTGGCGATGGGGGCATCGGCCGTGTTGGGCGCGGTGTGCAGCGTGCTGGTGCTGCGCGGCAGCGACCTCACGCGCCTGATGGTCACGCTGGGTGTGGCGGCGGTGCTGTACGAACTCGCCAACAAGCTCGAATTCACCGGTGGCGCCGACGGCCTGCAAGGCATCACGATGGGCGCGGTCCTCGGCCGCTTCGAGTTCGACCTCTACGGCCGCACCGCCTACGCCTACAGCCTGGTCACGCTCATCGTCGTGATGCTGATCGCGCGGCGCATCGTGCACTCGCCCTTTGGCTACTCGCTCAAGGCGCTGCGCGACAACCGCCTGCGCGCCACCAGCATCGGCCTGTCGGTCAACCTGCGCCTCGCCGCCGTCTACACACTCGCCGCCGCCATCGCCGGCATGGCGGGCGCGCTGATGGCGCAGACCTCGGGCTTTGCCTCGCTCGATGGGCTCGACTTCCATCGCAGTGCCGACCTGATGCTGATGGTGGTGATCGGCGGCACCGGATATTTGTATGGCGGCATCTTCGGCGCCATTGCGTTCAAGTTGTTGCACGAGCTGCTCTCGGCCTGGACGCCCCAGTACTGGACGTTCTGGCTGGGCCTCTTCCTCGTGGTGCTGGTGATGGTGGGGCGGGACCGCTTGATCCGCCCCTGGACGTGGTGGAAGAAGTCATGAGCACCTTCGTGTTGGAAACCCACAATTTGCTGAAACGTTTTGGCGGCATCACGCCGACGAATGACGTTTCATTGAAGGTGCACAAGGGCGCACGCCACGCGCTGATCGGCCCCAACGGCGCCGGCAAGACCACGCTCGTCAACCTGCTCACCGGCGTGCTGGAGCCCACCTCGGGCCGCATCTCACTCGATGGGCAAGACATCACCCAGCTGGCGCCGCACCAGCGTGTGCGTCGCGGCATCGTGCGCACCTTCCAGATCAACCAGCTGTTCAACGAGCTGACGCCGCTGCAGTCGCTGGCGCTCACGGTGAGTGCGCGGCTCGGCATCAGCCAGCAGTGGTGGAAGCCGCTCGGGTCAGACGCGCGTGTGGCCGGCCTGTGCGAGAAGCTGCTCAAACAGTTCCGCCTCGATGACGTGATGGACCAGAAGGTCAGCGAGCTTGCCTACGGCAAGCGCCGCCTGCTGGAGATTGCGACCGCATTGGCCAGCGAGCCGCGCGTGCTGCTGCTAGACGAACCCGTGGCCGGTGTGCCCGAAGGTGAGCGGCAGGAAATTTTCGACACCATCAACGCGCTGCCGACCGACGTGTCCGTTCTGCTGATCGAACACGACATGGACCTGGTGTTCAACTTTGCAAAAACGGTCAGCGTGCTGGTCAACGGCGCGGTGTTCGCCGAAGGCGACGTGGCCAGCATCTCCAACGACCCGCGTGTGAAGGCGGTCTACCTCGGCGAGGGCGTTCATGGCTGAACTTCTTCGCGTCGAACAACTGCGCTCAGGCTACGGCGAGGCCGTGGTCGTGCAGGGCGTCGACCTCTCGCTCGAACAAGGCCAGTCGCTGGCGCTCTTGGGCCGCAACGGCACCGGCAAGACCACGCTGATGAACTCGCTGGTGGGTGTGACACGCCGCCATGCGGGCCGCATCTTTCTCGGTGGGCAAGACATCACCACGCTCGCACCACACCAGCGCGCCGCCGCCGGCATCGGCTGGGTGCCGCAAGAGCGCAACATCTTCAAGTCGCTCACGGTGGATGAGAACCTCACGGCCGTGGCGCGGCCTGGGGCCTGGACGGTGCAGCGCGCCTACGAGATGTTTCCGCGCCTGGCCGAGCGCCAATCGAACATGGGCAACCAGCTCTCGGGCGGCGAGCAGCAGATGCTGGCCGTGGCGCGCGCGCTGGTGTTGAACCCCAAGCTGCTGCTGCTCGACGAGCCGCTCGAAGGCCTGGCGCCCATCATCGTGGAAGAGCTGCTGCGCTGCATCGCCCGCGTGGTGCGCGACGAAGGCATGTCGGCCATCATCGTGGAGCAGAACCCGCGCATGATCCTGCCGATCACGCACCAAGCGGTGGTGCTCGACCGCGGCACCGTGGTGCACCGCGGCGACAGCGCCGCGCTGCTTGCCGACCCGTCTCAGCTGGACCGCTGGCTGGCGGTGGCACGGGCCTGAACGGCCGAGCCCGTCATTCCCGCGCAGGCGGGAATCCAGGATGGTTGCGTACCTCCACCCGTTCGGGCTGACCCTTCGACAAGCTCAGGACGGGGTCCGCTTCGCGGATCGAAGCCTTGTGCCGCTTCGGGTTGGTGATCTTGTTCACTGCGTGAGGCCGCGCCGGGAGTTCGGCCCGGCGGCCTACCCCCTTTGTTATCTGAATAACTTGGTTTCGCAATGTGAGCAGATCCCCGCTTTGCGAACTTTGTGTCGACAAAGAAAGGGGGCAAAGAAAGCGACCCTGCCGACTCGGCCCTCGCGATGCGAGGGCTGCCTTGCGCTGCTCGGTCTTTGCGGGTCGGGCAGAACTCGCTTCGCGCCGTGCCGGCGCTGCGCTCAAACAGCCGCCCGAAGTCAGTTATGGATGCGCGCTGCGCGCGCCCCGCAAAGCCCTGCGCTGCTCAGCTCGTCCGAAGGGGAGGATGAACACCAGCCGGCCTCGCTGCGCGTCGGCTTGATGTCGCGTCACTCCATTCGCGCCGATGCGAAGCGAGGCGTGGAGAAATCGCAGCATGTGTGCGGCGTGTCCCCAGCATGGCGCCTCATCGGCCGTAGCTTGTAGCCACACCCCTCGGTCAAATGGAGAGCGCCTTTGCTTTGGTTACTTTCATTTGGCGCGACAAATGAAAGTGACTCGCCCGCCGGGGCGAATACCCGGCGCACCCGCTGGTAGGCAGAAGAAACACGCTCGCGAAGCGGCTCGCTGCCACAGCGCGACAGCGCCATCAAACCTCCAGCGGCAACCCCACATAGTTCTCAGCCAACGCAGTCGATGCAGCAGTCGAGCCCAGCAGGTAGTCGATCTCCGCCTCCTGAATCTTCTGGCCGATGTCGCCACGGTCGTGCTCGTGCGCGGGGAAGCGGTGCATCAGTGAGGTGAACCACCACGAGAAGCGCACCGCTTTCCACACGCGGCGCAGCGAGCGGTCGGAGTAGGCGTTGATGCCGGCTTGGCTCTTGTCCTGGTAGTGCTCGATCAAGCCGTGCGAGAGGTAGTGAACGTCGGAGGCCGCGAGGTTCAGGCCCTTGGCGCCGGTGGGCGGCACGATGTGTGCGGCGTCGCCGGCCAGGAACAGCCGGCCGAAGCGCATCGGTTCGGCCACGAAGCTGCGCAAGGGCGCGATGCTCTTTTCGATCGACGGCCCGGTGACCATGCGTTCGGCCGCTTCGGGGTCGAGCCGCAAACGCAACTCGTCCCAGAAGGCCTGGTCGCTCCAGCGCTCCACCTTGTCGTCGAGCGCGCACTGGATGTAGTAGCGGCTGCGTGTCTTCGAGCGCATGCTGCACAGCGCGAAACCTCGCTCGTGGTTCGAGTAGATCAACTCGTGAGCCACCGGTGGTGTGTCGCTGAGCACGCCCAGCCAACCGAAGGGGTACACACGCTCGTGCTGGCGGATGGATGCCGCCGGCACCGCCGCACGGCTGGCACCGTGGTAGCCGTCGCAGCCGGCGATGAAGTCGCACTGCACTTCGTGCTGCATGCCATCTTGGGTGTAGGTGACACGTGGCGAAGCGCCGTCGAAGTCGTGCAGCTGCACGTTTTCGGCCTCGTACACCGTCTTGGCGCCGGCCGCGGCGCGTGCGTCCATCAGGTCGTGGGTGACTTCGGTCTGGCCGTAGACCATCACGTGCTTGCCGCCGGTCAACTTGTCCAGGTCGATGCGGTGGCGCGTGTTGCGGTAACCCAGGTTGAAGCCGCCATGCACCATGCCTTCGGCATGCATGCGCCGGCCCAGGCCGATGCGGTCCATCAGGTTGACCATGCCCTGCTCCAGCACACCGGCGCGGATGCGGCTGAGCACGTAGTCGGGGCTGCGCTGTTCGATCACGATGGCGTCGATGCCCGCCTGGTGCAACAGCGCACCGAGCAACAAGCCGGAAGGGCCGCCACCAACGATGGCAACTTGAACTCGCATGTGTGCTGCCTTCTTGTCTATCAGAGCGCGCTGCGCAGGCGGGCTTGCGCCTGCAGCAAGGCGGGCAGGCAGTCGTCGACCAGCTGCGTCATGCTGACGCGGGCGGCGTTCACGCTCACGTTCATCGCGGCCAGCACTTCGCCGCGGTAGTTCTTGAGCGGGACCGAGACGGTGCGCAGCCCGAGCTCGAACTCCTGGTCGATCAGCGCGTGGCCGCGCAGGCGGATGCGGTTGATCTCGGTGCGCAGCTCGGCGGCGTCGGTCAGGGTGTGGGGCGTGCGCGGCTCCAGCGTCTGGGTGGCGAGCCAGGCGTCCACTTCCGCCGGTGTCTTGGCGCTGAGCAACACGCGGCCATTGGCCGTGCAGTAGGCGGGAACACGCGTGCCGGGCTGCAAGGTCGACGACACCAGACGGCCGGCTTCGGTGGCGGCGATGCAGATCACGTCGTGGCCATCGAGCACGCCGGCCGACGACGCTTCTTTCAGCGCATACGCGAGCTTGTGCAGCTCGGGCTGCACGATGCGCGGCAGGCGGGCCGAGTGCATGTAGCTCTGTCCCAGGCGCAGCACCTTGGGGCTGAGCGAATACATGCGGCGGTCGCTGCTCACATAACCCAGGTGCTCGAGCGTGATCAGGTAGCGACGGGCGGCGGCGCGGGTCAGGTGGCAGCGTTGCGCGACCTCGCTGATGGTCAGGCGCGGGCGGTCCTGGTCAAAGGCTTCGATCACCGCCAGGCCCTTTTCCAGTCCGGCGATCAGGTCGCGCTTGTGCGGGCCTTCGGGCTCGGGCGGCAGGGGGGTGATGGCGTCTTCGTGGAGCAAGGCTTCAAAGTTGTCGAGGGCGTTCATGGGGCAGGAGTGGGCGCAGGTCGATGGCAGGAATATAGTTATTCATCATCATCATATCCATCGATATTCGCCGCAAAAGGGCGATTAGCGGATCACTTCACGGCCCCACGGGCAAGGGAGATGGGGCCTTGATCTCTTCCATGCAGATCATCGAGCGCACGTCGTCGACGCCGGGCACCTGCATCAGCTGGTCGGTGAGGAACTGGCTCAGGGCCTTGAGGTCACGCGCCACCACCTTGAGCAGGTAGTCGCTGTCGCCCGAGACGGTGTGGCACTCCAATATTTGCGGGTAGGCGCGGATGTCGGCCTCGATCTCGCGCACCCGGCCGAACTGGCCGCCGTCGATGTTGAGGCTCACATAGGCCATCACACCCAGGCCCAGCGCACTGGGTTGCACGTCAGCGCGGTAACCGCGGATCACGCCGCGCTCTTCGAGCGCGCGCACGCGGCGAAAACACTGCGGCGCCGACAAATGCACCTGCGCCGACAGCTCCACGTTGCTGGCCCGGCCATCGGCCTGCAAGGCGCTCAGAATCTTGCGGTCGAGGGAGTCGATTTCTTGCTCTGCCACGATTGTTTGGATGAAAGTGAACGAATCTTGTAGATTAGACGTTGATCACGCAAGAAATGGAATGCAAATTTCGTGCGGCCTTGCCTAGACTGGTAAGGTCTCTGCCAAGGAACGAACCCCATGACCACCGCCGCCCGCGCCGCCGCTCTGCGCCAACGCACACCCACCAGCGCCTCGCCCATCCACCTCGAAGCCCTCTACGGCGCGCACAACTACCACCCGCTGCCGGTGGTGCTCACACGCGGCGCCGGGGTCTACCTCTTCGATGACAGCGGGCGGCGTTACCTCGACATGATGTCGGCCTACTCGGCGGTGAGCTTCGGCCACAGCCACCCGGTGCTGGTGAACGCCCTCACCGAGCAGGCGCAAAAGCTCGCGGTGACCAGCCGCGCCTTCCACACCGACCAGCTCGGCCCGTTTCTGCAAACGCTTTGCCGCATGACCGGCATGGCGCGTGCGCTGCCGATGAACAGCGGCGCCGAAGCCGTCGAGACCGCCATCAAGGCCGCGCGCAAGTGGGCCTACAAGGTGAAGGGCGTGCCCGAGGGCCACGCACACATCCTGGTGGCCGAAGGCAACTTCGCCGGGCGCACCACCACCATCGTCGGCTTCTCGACCGAAGCGCAGTACCGCGATGGCTTCGGGCCGTTTGCGCCCGGCTTCAGTGCCGTGCCGTTTGGCGACGCGCAGGCACTGGAGGCTGCCATCACGCCGCACACCGCGGCCTTCATCGTCGAGCCGATCCAGGGCGAGGCCGGCATCATCGTGCCGCCCGAGGGTTACCTGAAGGCGGTGCGCGAGATCTGCACGCGCCACAACATCCTGATGATTTGCGACGAGGTGCAGACCGGCCTCGGCCGCACCGGCGCGCTGCTCGCCTGCGACCACGACGGCATCAAACCCGATGGCCTGATGCTGGGCAAGGCGCTCGGTGGTGGCCTGCTGCCGGTGAGTGCATTCCTTGCGCGCGACGACGTGATGGCGCAGTTCACCCCCGGCGATCACGGAAGCACTTTCGGCGGCAACCCGCTGGCCGCCGCCGTGGGCCTGGCCGCGCTGCAGCTGCTGGAGCGCGAGCAGCTCGCGCGCCGCGCGCAAGAGCAGGGCGACTACCTGATGGCGCGGCTGCGCCAGCTGAAGCACCCGGCCATCACCGACGTGCGCGGTCGCGGCCTGCTGATCGGCGTGCAGATCGACCCGGCATTCGCCAGCGCGCGCGAAGTCTGTGAAGGCCTGATGCAAGAAGGTGTGCTCACCAAGGACACCCACCACACCGTGGTGCGCCTCGCGCCGCCGCTGGTGATCGAGCGCGAGCAGATCGACGCGGCGGTGGAAGCGCTGCAGCGCGTGTTGCAGCGCTGAAGCGGGGCGAGAATCGGGTGCTTGTGCCCGCAACTTCTCGCCACACCATGAACCTCGTCGAACTCTCCCCCGGCGGCCCCCGCCTGTCGCCTGTTGTCGTGGGCGCGTGGCGCCTGTCGGAGTGGGGCTGGTCGCCGCAAGAGCGGCTGCGCTGGATTGAACAATGCATCGAGCTCGGCGCCACGAGCTTCGACCATGCCGACATCTACGGCGGCTACCTGGGCGAGGGTTTGTTCGGCGAAGCCTTGGCGCTCAAGCCCGGCCTGCGCCAGCACATGCAGCTGATCAGCAAGCTGGGCATCAAGCTCGTCTCGCCGCAGCGGCCCGGCCACGCCATCAAGCACTACGACACGAGCGCCGCGCACATCACCTGGACGGTCGACAACGCCTTGCAGCAGCTGCGCACCGACCACCTCGACCTGCTGATGATCCACCGCCCCGACCCCCTGCTCGATGCCGACGAAGTGGCGCGTGTGTTCGAGCAACTCATCGCCGCCGGCAAGCTGCGCGGTGTGGGAGTTTCCAACTTCACGCCGGCGCAGTTCGAGCTGCTGAATTCGCGCATCCCCTTGTCGACCAACCAGGTCGAGCTGCACCCGCTCAACCGCCAGGTGCTCGACGACGGCACGCTCGACCAATGCCAGCGCCTGCGCGTGCGGCCGATGATCTGGTCGCCGCTGGCCGGCGGGGCGCTGTTCACCAGTGAAGAGCCCGCGGCGCAGCGTGTGCGACAGGCGCTCACCGCCATCGCGCAGCGCCGCGACACGAGCGCCGCGACCGTCGCCCACGCCTGGCTGCTGCGCCTGCCGAGCCGGCCGCTGCCCATCGTCGGCTCACGCCGCCCCGAGGCCTTGCGCGAAGCACTGGCCGCACTCGATCTGCGCCTCGATGCGGCCGAGTGGACCGAAATCTGGTGCGCCGCCACCGGGCAGCGGGTACCCTGAACAGGCCCTGGCTGCATCCGACGAAGGCCGCGAACAGCTCGCACTTGAAGTGCAGCCCCATGCGCTCGAAGGCGCGGCGGCTGCAGGTCTTGACGGTGGCCACGCTGAGCCCCAAGTCGGCGGCGATGCGGTAGGCCTGGAAGCACTCGCGCGTGGTGTCGCGCACCCCGTGGCTCGAGGACAGGTGAAGCACCGGCGCCCGGTCGCGCCAGACCCGGTACACCGACCACGAGGCTGCTTGCAAGGCGCCGTTGACGCTGGCCAGCGCGCTGCGCTCGAAGCCCGCGTCGCCCACGGCACCGATCACACCGGCCAGGCTGGCCTGCACATCGCGCTGCGGAGCACTGAGGGGCGTGATGCGCCAGGACTGCATGTGCCGGGCTTCCTTGCGAGTGCGCAAAGGGCTGAAGCGCACCTGGCTTGGCCGCCGCCGCTGCTGCTGCGCCATCCGGGCTGACCCCGTCCTCAGGAAATGATCTCAGGCGGTTGCCGCGACTGCGCTGTCGGCAAAACGAAAGCAGCCCTTGCCTGCGCGTTTGGCGGCATACATGGCGCTGTCGGCGCGGTGCTGGAAGGCGCTGAGAGACTCTCCGGCTTCGAGTACCGCCGCGCCGATGCTGGGGGTCGACACCACCCGCTTGTCGCCCAGCTCATAGGGTCTGGAGAGCGCCTCGACGATGCGTTCACACAAGGCCGCAACGCTGTCCTCGCCACCGGCGCCTTCGAGCGTGACGGTGAACTCGTCGCCACCCAGGCGATTGACCGTGTCGGTGAGCCGCACGCAGTCGCGCAGCCGTTTGGCCACTTCGATCAACAGCAGGTCGCCGGTGGCGTGGCCGTGCTGGTCGTTGACCGACTTGAAGCCATCGAGGTCGACAAACAGCAGGGCCAGGCTCTGGCCGTTGCGCAGGCTGCGCTGTTGCGCTTGCACGAGGCGCTGCTCGAAGTCGCGGCGGTTACCCAGTTGGGTGAGCGTGTCCAGGCGGGCCAGGTCGGCGAGTGTACTTTCAGCTTGTTTGCGCTCGGTGACGTCGCGGCTGATCAGGGCCACGCCATCTTCGTAGGGCACCACCTGGAGGTGCATCCAGCGGCCCTGGATGCGTGGCTCGGTGGCCTGCACTTCGGTGTGGCTGGCATGGCCGCTCTGGATGGCGCGCTCGAAGCGCGGCATGAAGCCCCGGATCGACGGTGCCAGCGTGCACAGCAACTGGCCCAGCACCTCGCTGCGGATGCGCCCGACGATGGCGGCGGCGCGGCTGTTGCAGTCGGTGATTTGCATGTCGATCAGCGCGCCACGTGCGTCGCGCTGGGCGCGCATCAGGCACACCGCATCGAGGCTGCCTTCAATGGTGGCGCGAAACGCCGCTTCGGCGCGGCGTGTCTGCTCCCGGCTCACTTGCAACTGCCCGAGCTTGGTCCCCAGCAGCAGGCCGCCGGCCAGGATCAAGGCGCCCAGCGCTGCGGCCCAGCCGATGATGCGACTGCGTGCATGGTGGTAATCGGCCAGGGCCGTGTCGGCCCGCACCGCCACCACGGCGAGCAGCGGGTAGTTGGGCACTCGCACCACGGCCAGAAAGCGCTCCACCTTGTCGATCGGGCTGGCCAGTGGGCGGCGCAGGGTCTGCATGTTGCGCGCGCTGCGCTCCAAGTGGGCCACATCGATTTTTTCACCAAAACTCACCTTGCCGCCGACGACGCGCGAGCGGTAGATGCCGTCCAGGCCCACCACGCCGATGGCGGTGTCGGGGGCTTCGGTCTTGGCGTAACCCTCGGACAACGACGACGGGTCGACCGCGGCCACGATGAGGCCGTCAAACTCGCCACCGGGTGAATTCAGGCGGCGCGACACCGGGATGGCCCAGCCATGGGCCAGCGGTTGCGGTGCCGTGAGGCCGATGGTCACGTCAAGATCGGCTTGCCGTTTGTGGGCCTTGAAGTCGTCTTCGTCGGCGATGTTCAAGGCCACCAGGTCGGAGGTGCTGTCGGTCACGAAGCCGGCGCGGTCGGTCATGAAGACCGCACGGGTCACGTCGTTGGCGAGCACGCCGCTCAGACGCAAGCCCTGCAGCGGTGGGAGTTGCTCGCCCTCATTGAAGTACTTGACCAGCAGCGTCGACTGGTTGACCCGGTCAAACACTTCGCTGGTGCGAAACGCCAGCTTCTGCGCCGTGCGCTCGCTGTCGTTCAACACGTTGTCGACCGCGCGGTGGTACTCGGTGCGCAGCGTCAACCCCACCGCCAGCGCGAGCAGTCCCAACAGCAGCACGCCCGCCAGCGCGACGATCGCTTGCAGCGATGCAAGCGGACGGCTTGGGTTCGGAGGCGTGGGTGTGGTGACCATGGAGATCCTGACCACCGCATTGACGCACGGCGGCCCGGACTCCGATCGGGGGAAAAGACCCGCTCCGGGTGGGCAGATCGGCGCTTTTAAACGCGCTCGATCACGATGGCAATGCCCTGGCCCACGCCGATGCACATGGTGCACAGCGCGTAGCGCCCACCGGTCTGGTGCAACTGGTTCACCGCCGTGGTGACCAGCCGTGCGCCGCTCGCGCCCAGCGGGTGGCCGAGCGCAATCGCGCCGCCGTTGGGGTTGACTCGCGCGTCGTCGTCTTTCAGGCCGAGCTCGCGCAACACGGCCAGGCCTTGGGCGGCGAAGGCTTCGTTCAGCTCGATCACGTCGATCTGCTCCAGCTTCAGGCCGGTCAGCGCCAGCACCTTGCGCGTGGCGGGCGCCGGGCCGATGCCCATGATGCGCGGCGCCACACCGGCGGTGGCCATGCCGACGATGCGCGCGCGCGGCGTGAGGCCGTATTTCACGGCGGCGGAGTCGCTGGCGAGCAGCAGTGCGACCGCGCCGTCGTTCACACCCGAGGCGTTGCCGGCGGTCACGGTGCCGTCGGGGCGCACCACGCCCTTCAACTTGGCCAGGGCTTCGAGGCTGGTTTCGCGCGGGTGTTCGTCTTGTTGGACGACCAGCGGGTCGCCCTTTTTCTGCAAGAGGGTGACCGGCGTGATCTCGGCGTCAAAGAAGCCGCTCTTTTGCGCGGCCACCGCCTTGAGCTGCGAGGCGAGTGCCATGCGGTCTTGCGCTTCTCGCTCGATCTTGAAATCGGTGGCCACGTTCTCCGCCGTCTCGGGCATCGAGTCGACGCCGTACATCTCTTTCATCAGCTTGTTGACGAAGCGCCAGCCGATGGTGGTGTCATACACCGCGTTGCTGCGGCTGAAGGCGCTTTCGGCCTTGGGCATCACGAAGGGCGCGCGGCTCATGCTCTCCACACCACCCGCGATCATCAACTGCGCTTCGCCCGACTTGATGGCGCGCGCGGCGGTGCCGACCGCGTCCATGCCCGAGCCGCACAGGCGGTTGAGCGTGGCGCCAGGCAACTCGAGCGGCAGGCCGGCAAGCAGGGCCGACATGCGCGCCACGTTGCGGTTGTCTTCACCGGCCTGGTTGGCACAACCGTAGATCACGTCGGTGATGGCGGCCCAATCCACCTTCGGGTTGCGGGCCATCAGCGCCTTCAACGGAATGGCGCCCAGGTCGTCGGCACGCACCGAGGAGAGTGCGCCGCCATAGCGACCGAAAGGGGTGCGGATCGCGTCGCAGATGAAGGCTTGGTTCATGGTGTCTCCCGGCGGATGTTGAAGCGAAATGATGGGTCGAATTATGGTGCGCGTGTCGCTACCATGCCCTTGCCATGAACGTCGTCCCGCTACGCAGAATTGGGCCCGTCTTGGCCGCGGTGTGTGCACTGCACACGCTGCTGCTGGGATGGGGACTTTCGTTGCGCGTGAGTGTGGACATGGCGGTGCCTCATGCGCCTGCAATGTCCACGCGCTGGATCGCGCCGTCACTTGTGCCAGAGCCTGTGGTGACGTCTGTGACCCGGTTGCCCGAACGAGGCCCGGCACGTCGCATTCAACGTCGCGCCGAAACTTCTGCTCAACCCGCCGCCGCCCCGGCGACCACCCAGGCCGAAGCGCCGCCGACCGAGAGCGCCGCGCCGGCTGTTGCCGAACCGGCCTTGAGCACAGACAGTGTCCAGCGTGCTGTGCGCGAGTCCGCGCGCCAGAAGGGTTTGGCGACGCGGGTGGATGAACAACTCGGGAATGCGCCGGCCGACGCGCAGGAGGCGCTTCGAAAAGGCATCGCCTCTGGCGCGCGCGGCAACTGCCTCAAGGGCGGCGAGGGCGGCTACGCCAACGCCCACATGGGCTTGCTCGCGTTGCCGCTGCTGGTGCTCGACGCGGCCACCGGCCGCTGCAAGTAGGGGGCCTCAGGCCGCGTGGGCCAGCTCGTCCATCGCGTAGACGTGACCGAAGCGGTTGGCCAGAAAGTCACCCAAGCGCACATCTTCTTGCCGCACGAAACCGCTCTGCGGCAGCTGCCCGGTGGCCAGCATGTCGAGCATGGCGCACAGGCTGCTCGCGGTGGTGATCTGGATCGCGCTGCGCATGCGCCCGGCCAGCACGTGGCTGTAGATCTTGCGGGCGTAGGTGTCTTGTTGCAGGCGGCCCTCGCGCTAGCCGGCCACGGTCACGAACACGATCACCACGTCTTGCATGGTGGCGGGCAGTGAGTTTTCGAGAATGTCTTTCAGCACGTCGCGCCGGTCGCGCAGGCGCAGGTCGTGCAGCAGCGCCTTCATGATGGCCGCGTGGCCCGGGTAGCGGATGGTGCGGTAGTTGAGCGTGCGCACCTTGCCCTCCAGCGTCTCGCACAAGGTGCCCAGGCCGCCTGAGGTGTTGAAGGCTTCGTACAACACGCCGTCGAGCGAAAACTCCTCGCGCTCTTCGAGCGCCGGCACTTCGGTGATGCGGCCGTTGACGATGGCTTCGCACGGCTCGCAATACTCGTTGATGACGCCCTCGGTGCTCCAGGTCAGGTTGTAGTTCAGTGCGTTGCTCGGGTAGGCGGGCAGGGCGCCGACACGCATGCGCACGCTGTCGAGGCTGTCGAACTGGCGCGCCAGGTCGGCCGCCACGATGGAGATGAAGCCGGGGGCCAGGCCGCACTGCGGGATGAAGGTGGATGACGCGCCGACCGCCAGCTCGCGAATGCGGCGGGTGCTGGCCACGTCTTCGGTCAGGTCGAGGTAATGAACGCCGGCTTCGCGGGCAGCCTCCGCCACCTTGACGGTCAGGTGGTAGGGCGCGGCGCTCAGCACGGCAAAGCGACCTTGCAGCGCGGCGCGCAGCTGGGCGGCGTCGTTGACGTCGAGCACCAGGGTGTCGAGCTCGGGCGACGGGGTTTCGCGCTGCACGTCGGCGAGTTGTGCGGCCGAACGGTCGCCCACTGTCACGCGGTAGCGTGTGTCGCCACTGGCATTGACGAGCAAGGCCGCCACCACCGAACCGATCTTGCCGCCGCCGATCACCAGAATGTCTTTCATGGCCATGCCCTGCTGTTTGCAAACAATGGCTTCGATTCTGCTCAGCCTGGGTGCAAATGGCAGCTGGACTTATGACGTATCGACGCGCATATTTCGGCGTATTGCCGATCACTTTTGATCTATATGCCAATCCCCACGCTCGATGGAACCGACCGCGCCCTGCTCGCCCTGCTGCGCGAAAACGCCCGTGCGCCCGTGGCACAGCTGGCGCGGGCGCTGGGCCTGTCGCGCACCACGGTGCAAAGCCGCATCGAGCGCCTGGAGCGCCAGCGAGTGGTGGTCGGCTACACCGTGGTCGTGCCAGATGCCACTGAGGCGGCGTTGGTGCGTGCCCATGTGTTCATCACCGTGGCGCCGCGCCAGAGCGGCGCCATCGAGCAGGCCTTGCGCAAGATCGCCGAGGTGCGGGTGTTGCATTCGGTGAGCGGCCCGTTCGACCTGATCGCCGTGGTGGCGGCGCACTCGATCGGCGAGCTCGACGCCCTGATCGACCGCATCGGCGCGCTCGACGGCGTGGAGCGCACCACCTCGGCCATCGTCTTGTCGACACGCATCGAACGCTGAGTGGGCAGGCGCCAGGCTGGTCTGGCGACTGCGCAATACCGCACGAAACTGCTTGCACGCACTGCCGCGCACTGTCAGATGTAGCAGGTGCATTCCTGGGGTGGCTGAACATAATCGGTTCAAGTGAGAGGGAGCGGCCGCCGAAAAGAAACACAAGCTGCAGATTCACGGAGCCTCCCGGCTACCGGCATGAAAGAAGTATCAACACCATCGCTGATCGACGTTGCGCAACTGCGCATAGGGATGTTCGTCCACCTTGACGGTGGATGGATGTCCCACCCTTTTCCGCTGAGCAGCTTCAAGATCGGCTCGTCGGCCCAGATCGCCACCATCCGTTCATTGGGCAAGCAGCGGGTGCGCTGGAGCCCCGAGAAAAGCGATGTTGACGCGGGCTCAGTCACGAGCATGCCCCTGGCATCGGTGCCCGTGATCGATGGGGTGGCCCCCGCCACAGCGCCAGTCAAGGTCGAGCCCCCCGAGGCCACCGAGCGCCGCCAGCGCCGCGAAGCCCTCATGACGCAGCGCGCCTCGCTGCAACTGTGCGAACACCAGTTTGCCGAAGCCACCAAGGCCTGCAAACACGCCACCGACCTGGTGCCCACCAAGCCGCAAGAGGCACGCGAACAAACCGAAGCGCTCGCCCAGGCCTTTGTCGACAAGATGATCGGCCAGCAGGACATGTGCATTCGCCTGCTCACCGAGGGGGCTGGCGACAAGGCCTCGCTGCACGCCGTCAACGTGGCGGTGATCTCGCTGTTGATGGGCAAGACCTTTGGCCTGTCGGCCCCCGAGATGGTCGACCTGGGGGTGGGCTCGATGCTGCACGACATCGGCAAGATCGAGCTGCCCGAGCGTGTGCGCCACCGCGAAGAACATTTCACGCCGGCCGAAAACCAGTTTTATCAAGAGCACGTGGCGCACGGCGTCACCATCGCCAAGAAGATGAGCTTGAAGCCCGGTGCCACGCTGGTGATCGCGCAGCACCATGAGCACGCCGACGGCAGCGGCTTCCCGCTCAAGCTCAACAGCGACCGCATGACCACGGCCGCGCGCATCGTCTCGCTGGTCAACCGCTACGACAACATGTGCAACCCGCACGTGCCTTCTCGTGCGCTCACGCCGCACGAGGCGTTGTCCTTGCTCTTTGCTCAGGGAAAGAACCGCTACGACACCGCCATCCTCGGCGCCTTCATCAAGATGATGGGGGTCTACCCGCCCGGCTCGGTGGTGCAGCTCACCGACGACCGTTATGCGATGGTGATGTCGGTCAACTCGACGCGGCCGTTGAAGCCGCGCGTGATGGTGCACGAACCGCGCGTCTCGCGCGATGAGGCCTTGCTGCTCAACCTCGAGACCGAGCCCCGCCTGGGCATCCGCCGCAGCCTGAAGCCGCAGCAGCTGCCTACCGAGTCGCTGGAGTACCTGTCGCCGCGCCCGCGGGTGGCTTACTTCTTCGAGCCTGACTTGGCGGCGGTGGAGATGGCGGCGTGAGCGCCGCGGCGCGAGAGGCCAAACTCGAACACTGGTCGGCGCTGATTGAAGGCTTGCTCGACCCGGTCTGGCTGGTCGACACCACCACCTTGCACATCGTCGCTGCCAACACGGCGGCCGGCACCCTGCTCGGCACCGATGCGTGGGCGCTGCGTGGCCGGGCTGCAGCCGACCTGAGCGCCACCGCCGAAGACATCGTGTTCTGGAACGAAGTGGCCGCCGGGCTCACCGATGCGATTCTGTCTGACAGCGTGGTGCGCCGATTCGACGGCGCCATCGTGCCCGTCACCCGCCGCGTGAGCAGGCTGGGCTGTGACGACGTGCTGGTGGTCACGCTGCGCGACCTCAGCAACCAGCGCAAGGTGGAAGACGAGTTGGAGACCCGTGTGGCCGAGCTGCGTGCCACGCTCGAATCGAGCGCCGACGGCGTCCTGGTCACCGACCTGAGCGGCGCCATCCGCAACTTCAACCGCCGCTTTGCCAGCTTGTGGGGCCTGCCCGAAGAGCTGCTGACCCAGCGCGACGACCGCGCGGTGCACGACTGGATGCGCCGCAGCGTGGTCTCCCAAGGGGGCGACGGTGACGACTACAGCCGCCGCCTCAACGCCATCATGGACGCCGCCCTGCTGCAAACCACCGATGTGCTCACGCTGCATTCGGGCAAGGTGATCGAGCG
>NZ_JANOCG010000445.1:0-6110 GCF_031412075.1 Rhizobacter sp. | reverse complement strand
GACGCCGTGCTGTTGTCACTCGCCCTGTTCGCGGGCAACGCCTGCGCAGCCGCCGAGCCCGCATCGGCCCCCACGCGCCAGCAGGTCAACGCCGAGCTCGACAAACTGCGCGCCGACCCCGAGCTCGGCGGCATCCAAAAGCAGAAAACCCTGCGCCTGAAGCAACAAGATCCGTTCAAGAAAGCGCCGACAAAAAACGAACCCAACCCGTTCCTGAGCTGGGTGCGTGAGTTCTCGCGCTGGATGACCGACGCCGCCCGCCTGGTCGTGTGGGTGCTCGCCGCACTGGCGGTGGCGCTCTTCATCGTGGGCCTGCGCCACTGGGTGCGGGTTCGCGCCGGTGGGGTGAAAGGGGCCAGCGCCAAGCTGCCCAGCCATGTGCGCGACCTCGACATCCGCCCCGAGAGCCTGCCCGATCAGGTGGGCGCGGCCGCCGCGGCGCTGTGGCAGCGAGGCGAACACCGCGCGGCCTTGTCGCTGCTGTACCGGGGCGCCTTGTCGCAGCTGGTGCACCAGCATGCGGTGCCGATCCGCGCGGCCAGCACCGAGGGCGAATGTGTGGCGCTCGCCGCCACCCGCTTGCCACCCGAACCCAGCGCCTTCTTCGGCCGGCTGGTGCAGGCCTGGCAGCTGGCGGTGTATGGCGCGCGCCTGCCCGATTCGAGCAGCGTGCTGGCCTTGTGCGCCGACTTCGACCGCCAGTTCAGCGCAGGGCGCCCGGCATGACGACGCTCTTGAGCCGCGACCTGCTGCTGCGTGTGCTGATGGTGGCGCTGGTGCTCGGGGCCGGCGTGTGGGTGGCTTCGTGCACCGAGTGGGTCGAGGTCGACATGCCACGCCCCCCGCGCGGCGAGGCCGCCAAGAACCCGCTGTACGTCACCCAGCAGCTGGTGCGCGGCCTGGGTGCCACCGTGGCCACGCCGAGCAGCCTGTCGACCCTGCCGCCGCCACGCGCCACCTTGTTGCTGACCTCGTGGTACTGGGATCTGTTCCCCGAGCGGGCGCAGCGGCTCAAGGGCTGGGTGGAGGCGGGTGGACACCTGGTGCTCTACGCCAACAACCTGGATCACCAGCAGCTCAAGGGCTGGCTTCCCATCAGCCAGCTCAAGCCACCGCGCAACAAAAAGCTCGAGGGCGATGATGAAGAAGACGAAGACGCCGAGGGCGGGCGTGATGAGGGCGAGGACCAGGAGAGCGCCACCGACACCGCGATGCGGCGCCTGGGTCTCACGATCCAAACCCCTTGCCACACGACCGTCGAGCCCGACAGCGTGCCGGCCAGCTACGCCGATGGCGGCCGCCGTTTCAGGATTTGCAGCGACGTGGCCTCGGGCTGGAAGCTGCAATCGAACACACCGCCACTGTGGGCCCTGGAAGGGCGCGACGGCCCGATGATGCTGCGCGTGGCACGCGGCCAGGGGCAGATCACGGTCATCTTGCCCACGGGCCTGCTCGACAACGAGCGTGTGCTCAAGGGCGACAACGGCCTGGCCGCCGTGACCGCACTTCAGGCCCGGCGCGGCGCACAGGTGTGGTTCGTGAGCGAAGAGGCGCGCGCGCCCTTGCTGAGCTGGTTGTGGCATCAAGCCTGGGTGGTGGTGCTGCTGAGCGCAGCGGCGCTCCTGCTGGCCTTGTGGCGCGGCGCGCGGCGTTTTGGCCCGCTCGCCGCCGAGGCACCGACCGGCAGGCGTTCGATGGCCGAGCAGATCAGCGGCACCGCGCAGTTCTTGCGCCGCCATGGCCCCGAAGCGCTGCTCGCCGCGCAGATCCGCGCGCTCGACACGGCCGCCCGCGGCCACGTGCGCGGCTACGACACGCTCGATCGCAGCCAACGCGCCGCCACCATCGCCCAGCACACCGGGCTCGACGCCGCCGCGCTCGGCCTGGCGCTCGACAAAAGCCTGGCGCGCAAACGCGTCGACCTGCCCGCCACGCTCGAATTGCTGGAAACCGCGCGCCGTGTGCTCGCACAACAGAACCGAACCCCTCGATAAGGACAACGCCCCATGCAGCTCAAACCCACCGACCTGACCCGCGCGGCCGAATTGCTCAACGACCTGCGCAACGAAGTCGGCAAGGCCGTGGTCGGCCAGCAGGCGGCGGTCGGCCAGATCCTGGTCGCGCTGGTCGCTTCGGGCCACGTGCTGATCGAAGGCGTGCCGGGCCTCGGCAAGACGCTGCTCGCGCGCTCGCTGGCCAAGGCCATGTCGCTCTCTTATGCGCGGGTGCAGTTCACGCCCGACCTGATGCCGTCCGACATCACCGGCCACTCGGTGCTCGAATCGCGCGGCGACAGTGGCACGCCCATCGGCGCGCTGCGGGTGCACCGCGGGCCGGTGTTCACCAACCTGCTGCTGGCCGATGAAATCAACCGTGCACCGGCCAAGACACAGAGCTCGCTGCTCGAAGTGATGCAGGAATACCAGGTCACGCTCGAAGGCCAGACGCTCACGCTGCCTCGGCCCTTCATGGTGCTGGCGACGCAGAACCCGATCGACACCGAAGGCACCTACCCGCTGCCCGAGGCGCAGCTCGACCGCTTCTTGTTCAAGATCGACATCGGCTACCCACCGCACGACGAAGAAACCGCCATCGTCAAACTCACCACCGAGCAGCAGACCGGCGACCAGTTTCCGCTCGATGCCATCACGCCCAAACTCGACGAGCGCACCGTGCTCGCACTGCAGCGCATGGTGGCCTTCATCCGCGTTGACGACAAGGTGCTCGACTACGCGGTGCGCATCGTGCGCAGCACACGCAGCTGGCCCGGCCTCGCCTCCGGCTCGGGGCCACGCGGCGCCATCGCGCTGGTGCGCGCCGCCCGCGCCACCGCGCTGATGGACAACCGCGACTTCGTCACCCCCGACGACATCAAGCGCCACGCGCAGGCCGCGCTGCGCCACCGCGTGATGCTCGCACCCGATGCACAGCTCGAAGGCCGCGCGATCGGCGAGCTGCTGGCGGGTGTGCTCGACAGCGTCGAAGCGCCGCGCCTGTAAAGAGCCCGCGCATGCGCCAGATCATCCCCAGCCGCGCTTCGGTGCTGGCGCTCGCCCGCGCGGCAGTGGCCTGCGCCGTCGCGCTCGTGCTCGGGGTGCCGCTCGTGCAGGTGGTTCAGGCGAGTGGCTTGGCGCTGGGCATCGGTGTGGCGTGGGTGGCGGCCGACCTCTGGCTCACCTGGCGCGCGTGGCGCGAGGCGCCGCTGCGCACCCAGCGCGCCCTGCCCGACGCGCTGGCGCTGGGGGTGCCATGGGTGCTGCAGCTCACGCTCGTCAACGATGGCCCGCACGCCTGGGCGCTGACCCTGTTTGATGAAGTCGACCCACGCCTGGGCTTCGAGGGCCTGCCACAACAGGTGCAGGTGCCGGCCGGCAAACGGGTCGAGCTGCGATACACCGTGACGCCCCACCAGCGCGGCCCGGTGCAGCTGGGTGCAACGCAGCTGCGGCTGCGCTCGCGCGGCGGCAGCTTCGAACTGCTGCGCACGCTGGGCGTGGGCCAGCGGCTGCACGTCTACCCCAACTTCGCGGCGGTCGCGCGTTACGCCTGGCTGGCGGGTGACCGGCGGCTGGCGCAAATCGGCATCAAGACCTACCCGCAGCGCGGCATGGGCACCGATTTCAAGCAGCTCGCCGAATACAAGCAGGGCGACCCGATCCGCCACATCGACTGGAAGGCCACGCTGCGCTACGGCAAGCCGATCGTGCGCGAGTTCCAGGACGAGCGCGACCAGTGTGTGATGTTCCTGCTCGACTGCGGCCGGCGCATGCGCGCCGACGAAGGCTTCTCTTCAGACAAGCGCAGCGCCGACGGCAGCCACTTCGACCAGGCGCTCAACGCGCTGATGCTGTTGAGCTACGTGGCGCTGAAAGAAGGTGACGAAGTGGGCGCCATCACCTTCGGCCACGCCGCTGGGCAGCAGCGCCGTTTTGCGCCGCGCAAGGGCACGGCCACACTGAATGCGCTGATGGCGCGGCTCTACGACATCGAGCCCAGCGCCACCCATTCCGACTACCTGCTCGCCGCGCAGGACCTGCTGCGGGCGCAGCACAAGCGCGCGCTCGTGATCGTCATCACCAACTTCCGCGACGAAGACGCGGCCGAGCTGACCCCGGCCCTCAAGCTGCTGCGCACCCGCCACTTGGTGCTGGTCGCCAGCCTGCGCGAGCGGGTGTTGCGCGAGCTGGGCGAGCAGCCGATCGTCGACGAACAACGCGCGCTGGAGGTCGCCGGCGCGCACCTCTTCTCACAAAGCCGCAGCGACGCGTTTCGCCGCGTGACGGGGCACGACGCCTTGTCGGTCGACGTGGAGCCCGATGCGCTGGCCGTGGCGCTGGTCAACCGCTATCACGCGGTCAAACGGTCCCGATTGTTGTAGCCCGTTCGGCTCGCTACCATCGCGAGTGGCCGGCCCCGCAGAGCGGCCCATCGTCTACACAACCCCGAGGGAGTCATTGATGTCCGCAGAAAACCCATACGTCCCACCCAACGCCGCCGTGGCCGACATTGCACAGGGCAGCACCACCAAGCACCAGATCAAGCGCTTTTCACCGCACCAGAACGCCAAGGTCTTCGCCGTGATGACGGCCGCCATGTCGCTGATCATCGTGGTGCCGATCATGTTGGTCATGTCGGCCTTCATGCCCGGCGAGGCCAAGTTTTCTGCGCTGGGCATGCTGATGCTGCCGGTGGTGTACCTGGTGTTCGGCTACATCATGACGGTCATCGGCTGTGCCTTCTACAACCTGGTGTCCAGGTTCGTCGGCGGCATCGAATTCGAGTCGAACTCCAACGTCAACTGACCCACCTCTTCACACATCCACCCCATGGCCAATCGACTCACACAGATCGCCACCCGAACCGGCGACGACGGCAGCACCGGCCTCGGCGACGGCACCCGCGTCGCCAAGAGCCACCAGCGCATTGCGGCCATGGGCGATGTGGACGAGCTCAACTCGAACATCGGTGTGTTGCTCGCCGAGCCGCTGCCCGATGGGGTGCGCGAGCTGCTGGTGGTGATCCAGCATGAGCTGTTCAACCTGGGCGGCGAGTTGTCGATCCCGGGTTATGAGCTGCTCACGGCCGAGGCCGTGCTGCGCCTCGATGAGGCGTTGGCGGAACACAACGCCACGCTGCCGCGCCTGAAGGAGTTCATCCTTCCCGCCGGCACACGCAGCGCGGCGATTGCGCATGTGTGCCGCACCGTGGCGCGCCGCGCCGAACGCTCGGTGGTGACGCTGGCCGCCACCGACCCGGTGCGTGCCGAACCGCGCCAGTACCTGAACCGTCTGAGCGATTTGCTGTTTGTGCTGGCGCGGGTGCTCAACCGCGCCAACCTCGATGGGCTGGGTGGCGACGATGTCTACTGGCGCAGCGAACGAATTCTTCGGGCCGAAGATTGACGTTTGGCCGGCAAAGCCCGGCCACCATCAAGCAACAACTCACGGAACGGGCTTTGCCCGGCCGTAGAGTTGGCGCCCCCTTTGGGGGGCAGGAGCGAGAGCGACGTGGGGGCTGTCAATCAGCCCCGGCGCGCCTTGACGGCGCCACTCAACACATCGAGCACCGTCAGCGAATCGTCCCAGCCGATGCAGGCATCGGTGATGCTCTGCCCGTAGTTCAGCTTCGCCGGATCGTCCTTGCCAGCGCTGAACTTCTGCGCACCGGCTTTCAGGTGGCTCTCGACCATCACACCGAAGATGTGGCGCGAACCGGCTGCCAGCTGGGCCGCCACGTCGCGCGCCACGTCGACCTGCCGTTCGTGCTGCTTGCTGCTATTGGCGTGCGAGCAGTCGACCATCAGCGTGGTCGGCAGCTTGGCGGCCTCCAGGTCCTTGCAGGCCGCGTCGACATGGGTCTTGTCGTAGTTGGGCAACTTGCCGCCACGCAGGATCACGTGGCAGTCCTTGTTGCCCTTGGTCTCGACGATGGCAACCTGGCCGTTCTTGTGCACTGACAAGAAGTGGTGCGGGCGGGCGGCCGCCTGGATGGCGTCGGTCGCGATGCGGATGTTGCCGTCGGTGCCGTTCTTGAAGCCGATCGGCGCCGACAGGCCCGAAGCCAACTCGCGGTGCACCTGGCTCTCGGTCGTGCGCGCGCCGATCGCGCCC
>NZ_JANOCG010000444.1:0-13330 GCF_031412075.1 Rhizobacter sp. | reverse complement strand
GCTGGAGCACCTGCAAGGCAAACGCTCACGCCAGCGCCTGGTGCGCACCTTCGTGCGGGAAGACGGCGCCGTGCGCTACATCAACTGGGTCGAACAAGACATCGCCTTCGCCGAGGTCGGCACCCCCACCTGGGACGGCCTGCCGCTCGACCGCTACCTCTCGCTGCTGGACATGCTCAACCCGATGAACCGGCTGTGGAGTGACGGGCGCTGGAACAAGCTCACCGTGGCCCATGGGTGTTACTGGAAGAAGTGCAGCTTCTGCGACGTGAGCCTCGACTACATCTCGCGCTACGAGGGCGCCTCGGCCGCGACGCTGGTCGACCGCATCGAGACCATCGTCAAGGAAACCGGGCAGACGGGTTTTCACTTCGTCGATGAAGCGGCGCCGCCCAAGGCGCTGAAGACGCTCTCGGCCGAGCTGATCCAGCGGCAGCTCGCCATCTCGTGGTGGGGCAACATCCGCTTCGAAAAATCGTTCAACCCCGAGCTGTGCCAGCTGATGGCCGACAGCGGCTGCATCGCCATCTCGGGCGGCCTCGAGGTGGCCTCCGACCGGCTGCTCGACCTGATGAAAAAGGGTGTGTCGGTCGAGCAGGTGGCGCGTGTCACCAAGGCCTTCAGCGACGCAGGCATCCTGGTGCACGCCTACCTGATGTATGGCTTCCCCACGCAGACGGTGCAAGACACGGTGGACGCGCTCGAATACGTGCGCCAGCTGTTCGAACAGGGCTGCATCCAGTCGGGTTTCTTTCACCGCTTCGCCTGCACCGTGCATTCACCCGTGGGCAAGAACCCCGAGGAGTACGGCGTGACCTTGCAGCCCTTGCCGCCGGTCTCTTTCGCCAAGAACGACATCGGCTTCATCGACCCCACCGGCACCGACCACGATGCACTCGGGGTGGGGCTGAAAAAGGCGCTCTACAACTTCATGCACGGCATCGGGCTGGAAGAAGACGTGCGCTCCTGGTTCGACTTTCCCGTACCCAAGACCAAGGTGCAGCGGCACCGCATCGCGAAGGCCTTGTCCTCGCTCCAGAGTGCCTAGGCTCGCGTATTGCTTTTGCCTGCCGGCGCGGGTGGTCGGCGGGCTCTGGGCTCCGATCCGCGAGAATCCGGCGGTGACTCCTTGCACCTTCCCCCGTCCATGCTGAGAAAGCTGCTCTCCGGCTACGCCGCGCCCGAAGACCGCTATGACGAGCTGCTCATGGCGCCTGGCGAACCGCGCCCGCACTGGGACGCGTTCCTGCGCTCGCTCGCCGAGCGCGAAGGCCCGGGCGTGGCCGACAGCCTCGCGCTGATGGAGCGGCAGATCCGCGAGAACGGCATCACCTACAACGTCTACGCCGACCCGAAAGGCGCCGACCGGCCCTGGGAAGTCGACCCGCTGCCGCTTCTGCTTTCGGCCAGCGAATGGGAAGACATCGAAGCCGGCATCGCCCAGCGCGCCGAGCTGCTCAACCTGGTGCTGGCCGACATCTACGGCGAGCAGAAGCTGCTCAAGAGCGGCGCGATCCCGCCCTCGGTGATCTTTGGCCACAGCGGCTTCCTGCACCAGGTTCAGGGCATTCGCCCGCCGAGTGGCGTGCACCTCTTCAACTACGCCGCCGACCTGGCGCGCTCGCCCGACGGTCGCTGGTGGGTGGTGAGCGACCGCACGCAGGCGCCCTCGGGCGCCGGTTACGCGCTGGAAAACCGCCTGGTGGTGTCGCGTGTGTTCCCGCAGCTGTTTCGCGAGCTGCACGTGCAGCACCTGGCTTCGTTTTTTTCCAACCTGCGCGAATCGCTATTGCGCTGGGCTCCCAAGGGCGACGGGCCACCGCTGATTGCGCTGCTCACGCCCGGGCCGTACAACGAAACCTATTTCGAGCACGCCTTGTTGGCGCGCTACCTTGGCTTCACCTTGGTCGAGGGCAGCGACCTCACCGTGCGCGATGGCCGCGTGTGGATGAAAACCGTCGAAGGCCTGAAGCGGGTGCATGCCATCCTGCGCCGGCAAGACGACGACTATTGCGACCCGCTGGAGCTGCGCTCCAACTCCGCACTCGGTGTCGCCGGCCTGACTGACTGCGCGCGCCGTGGCACGGTGATGCTGGCCAATGCGTTGGGCTCGGGCGTGCTGGAGTCGGGGGCGCTGCTCGGCTACCTGCCGAAGCTGAGCCAGCAGCTGCTCGGCGAGAAACTCTTGCTCCCCTCCGTGGCCACCTGGTGGCTGGGTGAGCCGGCGGCCTTCACCGACGCCTGGAAGCGGCTCGACAAGATCATCATCAAACCGCTGGATCGTTCGGCGCGTGAGCCCGCGGTGTTCGGCGCCGACCTGTCGGCTGACGAGCGTGTGCTGCTGAAGGCGCGTGTGGCGTCGCGGCCGCAGCGCTACGTGGCGCAAGAGTGGGTGCATGTGTCGCAGGCGCCGGTGCTGGAGCGCGGCCCTGAGCTGAGAGGCAACCACCTGAGCGCACGCACCGTCGGCCTGCGGGTGTTTGCGGTGGCCACGCCGAATGGCTACCGCGTGATGCCCGGCGGCCTGACCCGTGTGGCAGGCGACGGCGAGTCGCGTGTGATCGCCATGCAGCGCGGTGGCGGCTCCAAAGACACCTGGGTGCTGTCGGACGGGCCGGTGAACGCGTCGTTCTCTCTGCTCTCCAGCACCGTCTCGGCCGACGACCTCGTCACCGCGCGTGGCAACGTGCCCTCGCGCGCCGCGGAAAACCTGTTCTGGTTCGGCCGCTATGGCGAGCGCTGCGATGGCGCAGCGCGCTTGCTGCGTGTCGCCATTGCCAGCGTGCTGGGCAATGTGGACGCCAATGCCGACGATTTGTCCGATGGCCTGGTGCCGGTGCTCGCGCTGGCGCGGCGCCTCGGGCTGATCGATTCGTCCGACAACCCCGGCACCGAGTTGTTGCGTGCCGCCACCCATCCCGAAGAAGGGCTCAGCCAGCGGCTGCGCCAGTTGTCTCGTGTGGCGTTCAACATGCGCGACCGCATGTCGGCTGACAACTGGCGCACGCTCAACCGCTTGATTGCCGACCCGGTGTTCCAGCGTGGCAGCTCCCTGCCGCTGGCCCTGGGCTGGCTCGACCGCGCGGTGACGTCGATGATGACGCTGTCGGGCTACGTGCTCGACGGCATGACACGTGGCACCGGCTGGCGCTTCCTGTCGATCGGGCGGCGCATCGAGCGTTTGTCGAGCCTGTGCAACGCCTTGCAGGTGGCCACACAAGAAGGCCGTGCGGGTGGCCTGGAGTGGCTGCTGGAGCTGGCCGACTCGACCGTCACCTACCGCTCGCGTTACCTGGTGGCGCCGGAGTGGCTGCCGGTGCTCGACCTGCTGATGCGAGACGACACCAACCCGCGCTCGGTGGCGTTCCAGGTCAAGGGCCTGGTTGAATACGTCGACAAGCTGGAGCGCGCGCACGGGCGCTTCGCCGGCGCTGTGCTGGCGCCTGTCAGCGCCACGCTCTTGTCGCTGCGGGCCGAAGATCTGCACCCTGAGAGCGAAAAGCTGGCCGAGCTGCTGGCGCAGCTCCAGGATGCCGCACGAACCGTGTCGGACGAACTGACGCTCAAGTTCTTCTCGCACGCCGATTCGCGCAGCGTGTTGTCGCTGGTGGCCTGAAGCCATGACACGCGAGCGCTACACCGTCGAACACGAAACACGTTATGTGTACGCGGCGCCCGTGTCGCAGTCGTGGCAACTCGCCCGCCTGACGCCCCGCCAACTGCCGTGGCAGCGGCTGTTGTCGTGCTCGATCCAGATCGACCCGCCGCCCGACGAGCGCCACGAAGCACCTGACAGCTTCGGCAACAGCGTCACCCACTTCGGGCTGCATGGCGCGCACCGCATGCTGCGCGTGCGCATGCACTGCAGCGTGGAAGTGGCCGACCGCCTGCCGGTTGACGACGCTCCGGTCGTGGCCTGGGAAAGTGTGCGCGACACCGTGCGCCAGCAACCCGAGCTCGACGAGTTGATCCCCGCGCGCATGTGCGAGCCGACCCTGCTGGTGCCACTGTCCGAAGGCGCTCGCATGTATGCGCTGGAGTCGTTGAAGCCCGGGCGCAATTGGCTGGAAGCGGTGACCGAATTGATGCAGCGCATTCACGCCGACTTCGAGTTCGACCCAGGCGCCACCACCGTCAGCACCTCGGTCGACGAAGTGCTGTACCAGCGACGCGGCGTGTGCCAGGACTTCGCGCACCTGATGCTCGCCTGCCTGCGCGGCCACGGCCTGCCGGCGCGCTACGTGTCGGGTTACCTGCTCACCGACCCGCCCGAAGGCCAACCCCGGCTGATGGGGGTGGACGCTTCACATGCCTGGGTGGCGGCCTACTCGCCCGAGTGCGGCTGGGTCGAGTTCGACCCCACCAACGACCAGCTCGCCGACAGCCGCTACATCACGCTGGCATGGGGATCCGACTTTGCCGACGTGGTGCCGCTGCGAGGCGTGATCCTCGGCGGTGGCACGCAGGACATGGATGTCTCGGTCAGCGTGATCCCCGTTTGAAAAAGCGCCCATAAATCACACCCCCGGAAGGCAGGCCCTCGACCTGCGGGATTCCTTTGGGGGCCTGCTCGTTGCATTGTTCAACCCAACGGTGGGATGGTTTCGCCAACCCGGCATGCGCAGACTGTGCAGAGCCAAAACAAGGGAGCGAGCAATGGCAACAATGAGTTTTCAAATGAAAACGACCGATGGGTTCGATGTCAGCCGAGTGGGGGTAGCGCAGGCCGCCGAGCGAGCCGGCGTCGTCAGTTGGAGCGATTCCAGCTGGGAGCTGTTGCACGGGCTGGAAGTGGTCGAAGATTTGCCGCTCGACGCCTGGCCGCAAGACCCCCCCGCCGCGCCAGCGGGGCAACGACCCACCGACGCCTGAAGCGCGTTGCGAGGCCCGGATCCGTCGCCTCAGCGGTCGACCCGCTTGCGGATCAGCGCGATGGCCTCGCCGAGATCGATCACTGCCATGGCGTAGTAGCTCGACCAGTTGTAGCGGGTGATGGCGTAGAAGTTGGCCGTGCCGGCCACGTAGCTCGGTGCCGCGTCGCCGTTTTGCAGCTCGACCAGCGCCAGCGGTCCCGTGAACTCGCGCGCCGCCGCCGGCAGGCCCGCGCCCTTTTCGGCGAACTGCTGGGCGGTGAAGGTGGGCAGGATGTCAGGCCCTAGCAGCACCGCACGGTCGGCGGCTTCCACCGGCACGGCCACGTCGAAGCGCGTGGGCAAGCCACGCTGCCAGCCGAACTCGGCGAAGTAGTGCGCGATGCTGCCGATCACGTCCGCAGCGTTGGTGTGCAGGTCGACGCGACCGTCGCCGTCGAAGTCGACCGCGTACTTGTTCCAGCTGCTGGGCATGAACTGGCCCATGCCCATGGCGCCGGCATAACTTCCCTTGAGCTTGAGCGGGTCGGCGCCCTCGCTGCGGGCCAGCACGAAGAATTGCTCCAGCTCGCTGCGAAAGAAAGCGCTGCGGTCCTTGCGGCCGGTGGGGAAGTCGAACGACAAGGTGGCCAGCGCGTCGATCACGCGGAAATTGCCCATGTGGCGGCCGTAGATGGTTTCCACGCCGACCACGCCGACGATGATCTCGGGCGGCACGCCGTACATCTCTTCGGCGCGCTGCAGCCACTTTTCGTTGTCGCGCCAGAAGGCCATGCCGCTCTTGATGCGCAGTGGCTCGACGAAGCGCGAGCGGTAGGCAGCCCAATTCTTGGCCGTGCCGGTGGCCGGCGGCATGATGAATTTGGCCACGTTGGGCACGTAGCGGGCCTCTGCCAGCAGCGACTTCACCCAGCCGGCATCGAGGCCGTGGCGCTCGGCCAGCTCGGCGCCGAAACGCATCACGTCTTCACGCTGGCCGTAGGTGATCAGGTCGGGTGCGCTGTCGTCCTTGGCGGCCTCGGCGTGGGCCGCGGTCATCAACAAGGCGAGGGCGAAAGAACGCAGGAGAGGGGTGAACCGGGACATGGCTCGCATTATCGAGCCGGGGCTCTCGCCACACGCCTCAAATGGCGGGCTTCGCGAACCAGGTCGCGCAGCCAGCCGGAGGATGGCCGCTTGAGCGGCGCGCGGCCGTAGCGCTGCTGCTCCAGGGTTTGCAGCATGTGCGACAGCGCCTCACCTTGCGCGCCGAAGCGTTGCCGCACCTGCGCCGCCAGGGCGCGTGGTGGCTCGTGCGCCATGGCCTCCAGCCCCAGCGTGCGCAAGGCGCGGCGCAGCTTTTGGGCCTGGCGCTGCCAGGGGTCTTGCTGGTGCCGGTCCCACCAGGCCCAGGCGGCACCCACCAAGGCCAGGCCACTCAGGGTGAAGATCAGCAGAAAGGCCACGTCTTGCCAGCTGGGTGAGTTGTAGCCGAGCTTTTTCATGAGATCGAGCTGCTGGCCGCGCGCGTAGTTGAGCACCCACTGGTTCCAGCGGTTGTCGAGAGCTTCCCAGGCGGCACGCATTTGCGCCAGCAGCTGTGGGTTGACGCTCGCGATCGCGCCGGCCATGAAGCCTGGGTCGGGAGCCAGGTTGCGGCTGCGCACGATGCGGTCGGGCGCCACGGCAGCGGTGGGGTCGGCGCGGATCCAGCCCTTGCCCTCTTGCCAGTATTCGGCCCAGGCATGGGCTGAACTCTGGCGCACGATGTAGTAGCCGTCGACCGGAAAGGGGTCGGTGCCCTGGAAGCCGGTGACCACACGCGCGGGCACGCCGAGTGCCCGCATGATCACCACGAAGGCGGCGGCGAAGTGCTCGCAAAAGCCTTCCTTGCGATCGAGCCAGAACTCGTCGATGGCGCCCATCGGTTTGGCTTCGCCGTACACGCCCGGCTCCAGCGTGTAGGTGAAGCCGCCGGTGCGGATGTGCTGCATCACCGCCAGTGCCAAGGCCTGCGCGTCGGCGTTGGCGTAGCGCGGGTCGTCACCGAGCTGGCGTGCCCAGGCCAGCGTGCCAGGGTTGTAGCCCAGCGGCAGGGCCACGTTTTCCTTGAGCGGCAGCGCCCGCTGCAGGGGGCCATGCGCGAAGCCGATGTGAGCGGTGGCGCTGAAGCGCAAGCGCTCGTGAACGGGCCGGGTGACCTCCCACACCAGATCTTCGCGACGGTAGGTCTGAAGGCCATCGATGGCCCCGATCTCGGTCGTCACATCGAGCACGGGCAGCAGCGGCAAGCGCAGGGGCTCGAGGGTCACTTCGTAGCGCAGCGCAGGGCTGCTGAGTCGCAGCTCGGTCCTGGCGGGTGTGGATGAGGTGTAGCTCGGGTTCCATGTCTTTCCATCAAAACGCGCGAACACCGGGCCGCGGAAATACATCGCCTGGTCGGCGGCACAGCGCCTTCAAACTTGATGCGCATGGCGATACGGTCGTCTTGCGCGATCTGGGCCATCGTGCCCATGCACATGCTGTTGGACAGCCCGGTCTTGCCCCCTGCGTCTTGCGGCACTCTCCAGAGCGGCCCGATGCGTGGAAACAGCAGAAAGAGCATCACCATAATCGGTGCACCCAGCAAAGCGGTGCGCAGCGCAAGCGTGCCGGCCTTGCGCAGGCTGGGCTGGCCGACGGGCATGTGGGCCAGAACGAGCGCTGTCAACAGGCCCCATACCGATGCCAGCATGGCGGCCGCCACTGCGAGCGACTGCGAGAACAAGAAATGGGTGAGCACGAGAAAGAAGCCGAGGAAGAACACCACGAAGGCATCGCGCCGGGCGCGCAGCTCAAGGGTCTTGAGCCCCATCAGCACCACGGCCAGGGTCACGCCCGGCTCCTTGCCAAGCAAGGTCTTGAACGACCACAGGGTCAGCCCGGCTGCGAGCCCCAACACGACGACCAGCACCCAGCGTCTCGGCAAGGGCTTGTTGTTGAGCGCCAGGTAGGCCCGCCACACCAGAACCGCAGCCGTCAACACGCCGCACCACACCGGCACGTTGGACAGGTGAGGCATGACCGTCCAGGCGATGACCGCCAGCAGGAACAGCGTGTCTCTCGCCTCGCGCGGCAAATGACGCCAGTTCACTGCCATAACGCCAAGGCCTCCAGGCAGCGTTTGCGTTGTGCGTCGCCGTGGCCGGGCGCGATCTCGGTGCCGGGCAGGCGCAACCCGTGGTCGGCACTGGCGCGGTCGGCGGCCAGCACCCAGGTGGCGAGTCGCGACAGGCGGTCTTCGGGGGCCAGGCCGGCGCAGTGCGCCCAGTCGAGCCATAGCTCCTGGTGAACCGATGCACTGGTATCGCGGCTGACCAGCTCGCCGCCGGTTTCCAGGCTGCGGGCGGCCTTCTTCCATACCACCAGCTTCAAGGGGTCACCTCGCTTGTAGCCACGCACACCTTCGATCTCGCCGCCGTCGGTGCTGCGTCGTGCCGTCGGGCCGCCAGGCGTGGCGTGGGCTGGCGGCAGCGGGGCGGCCGGTTGTTCGAGCCGGGGATAGACCAGCACCTGCGCCTCGGGCCGCCAAACCGACCAGGCCCGAAACAGCCCGAGCGGGAAGCGTGTTTCGGCGCTGATGGCCGGCACCTCGTAGCGCCCGCGAGCGGTCGGCACGAAGCTCACCTGCGCATGGGCCTGCCCGCCCTCGGGTACGTCGGTCCAGCTCAGGGTGGCCGCGGGGGTCGCCTCCATGCGCAGGCCGATGCCATAACGCGCCTGGCCCGGGCTGGTGAGGGTGATGTCGAGAAGCGCCGAGGTGCCGGCGAACACCGCCACCGGCGGGCGCAGGTGCAGGGTGAGCCCGCGCAAGGTGTTGTGCGTGACGTGCATCGAGATGATGCCGCTGCCCGCCAGCAGAAAGGTCAGCACATAGCCGAGGTTGAGCTGGTAGTTGATCGACGCCACCAGCAGCACCATCAGCGTCAAGCCGAACATCAACCCGGCGCGGGTGGGCAGGATGTAGACGTTGCGCTGCGTCAGCAGCAGCGTATCGGTGCGCGGAAGGCGCGACTGCCACCAGGTGCGAAAGCGTTTGCGCACGCTGGCTGCCGGGTTGGGCCACCGGGCCGTCCATTGGCGCAAGGTCGTGTTCATCAAACCAGCGGCACCGCTTCCATCATCGCCCGCACCTGCTCGCGCGCACCACGCCCGGCCCCCGCCACGGGCACCAACCGGTGGGCCACCGTCTGCGCCAGGATGGCCTGCACGTCGTCGGGTGCCACGTAGTCGCGCTCATCGAGCAGGGCATGCGCCTTGGCGGCGCGCAGCACGGCAATGCCCGCGCGCGGGCTCAGGCCGTCGACAAACCAGGCGCCGCTGCGGGTGGCGGCGATCAGCGACTGCAAGTAGTCGAGCAAGGCGTCGGAGGCGTGCACCTTCAGCACCTCTTGCTGTGCGGCGACCAGGTCTTCCGGTGTCATCACGGCTTGCAGGCCGTGGATGGCTTCGCGCCGGTCGGTGCCGGCGAGCAGGGCACGTTCGCTGGCCTTGTCGGGGTAGCCGAGCGTGAGGCACATCAAGAAGCGGTCGAGCTGTGACTCGGGCAGCGGGTAGGTGCCGAGCTGATCCGTCGGGTTCTGCGTGGCGATGACGAAGAAAGGCCGGGGCAAGGCGCGGGTTTCACCCTCGACCGTGACCTGGTGTTCTTCCATCGCTTCGAGCAGCGCGCTCTGCGTCTTGGGCCCGGCGCGGTTGATCTCGTCGGCCAGCAGCACCTGGGCGAACACCGGGCCGGGGTGAAAGACAAACGCCTCCTTGCTGCGCTCGTAGACGCTCACCCCGATCAGGTCGGAGGGCATCAGGTCGGCGGTGAACTGGGTGCGCGAGAAGCGCAGGCCGAGCGACACCGCCAGCGCGTGTGCGAGTGTGGTCTTGCCGACACCCGGAACGTCTTCGATCAGCAGGTGGCCCCCCGCCAACAGGCAGGCCACGCAGTCGCGCACCTGCGGGCGTTTGCCCACGATGATCGTGCTAATCTGATCGGTCAAACGGGTGAGTTGTGACGCAAGGCTTGAGCTCATGTGAAGCACGATACCCGAAACCCTCGGCCCGAGCGTCATGTCCACAGCCTTCTACTCACACCCTGATTGCCATGCGCACGACATGGGCCACGGCCACCCCGAATGCCCGCAGCGGCTCGACGCCATCCATGACCACCTGATCGCGACCGGCCTCGACGTGGCACTCGAGCAGCGCGATGCACCGCTGGTCGACCTGCACGACGTGGAGCTGGCGCACAGCGCGGGTTACGTCTCCCAACTCAAAGACCGCCTTCAGCAGCTGGCCCTGACCGGCGAGTCACGCGCCTTCGACCCCGACACCAGCGCCAACGCCGGCACCTGGGCGGCAGCGCAGCGCGCTGCCGGTGCTGCTGTGGCGGCCACCGATGCGGTGATCGATGGCGACATCGACAACGCCTTCTGTTCCGTTCGCCCGCCGGGCCACCACGCCACGCGTGACGAGACCATGGGCTTCTGCTTCTTCAACAACGTGGCCATCGCGGCGCGCCATGCGCTCGATGTGCGCGGCCTGAAGCGTGTGGTCATCGTCGACTTCGACGTGCACCACGGCAACGGCACCGAAGACATCGTGGCCGGCGACGAACGCATCCTGATGGTGAGTTTTTTCCAGCACCCGCTCTACCCCTACAGCGGCGGCGTGCCCAAGGGCGAAAACATGATCAACCTGCCGATCCCGCCCTACACACGCGGTGGCGAGTTGCGCGAGATGATCGAAGCCATGTGGATGCCTCGGCTCGAATCCTTCAAGCCCCAGATGATCTTCATCTCGGCGGGTTTCGATGCCCACCGTGAAGACGACCTCGGCCAGCTCGGCCTGGTCGAGGCCGACTACGAATGGATCACCCGCCGCGTGAAAGACGTGGCCGACCGCCACGCCGGCGGGCGCATCGTGTCGTGCCTGGAGGGCGGTTATGCCCTCAACGCGCTCGCGCGCAGCGTGGCCACGCACCTGCGGGTGCTGGCCGGACTTTGATGCACAACACCGACGAATGAATTCAAGCTTCAACGCCAAAGAACTCCAAGAACTGCTGCGTAACCTGACCGGGCAGGGCGCTCTCACCGAAGCGGCCGTGCTGCTCGGCTGCCTCGGGCTCTCGTGGTTGATCTGCTTCCTGCTGCGCAAGGTGCTCACGGTCCAGGGCGCCGTGCTGTTTGGCCGCAGCGTGGTCGACGGGGTGTTGTTCCCGGTGTTCGCCTTGCTGCTGGCGCTGGTGGCGCGCGAGTTCCTGAAGGGATTGGTGCCCGTAGCGGTGTTCAAGGTGGCCATTCCCATCCTGACCTCGCTGGTGCTGATACGGCTCACGGTGCGGGTGCTGTCGGCAGCCTTTCCCGACAGCGCCTGGATGCGTGCCATCGAGCGCACCCTGTCGTGGGTCGCCTGGATCGTGGTGGTGCTGTGGGTCACCGGCGTGATGCCGGCGGTGCTGGAGCAGCTCGACGGCGTGCGCTGGAAGATTGGCAACGCGCAGATCTCGCTGCGCAACATGATCGAAGGCACGCTGACCGCGGCGGTGGTCATGGTGTTGGCGCTGTGGGTGTCGGCCGCGCTCGAGCGCAAGATCATCCACGGCACCGGCAACGATCTGTCGATGCGCAAGATGATCTCCAACATCGTGCGTGCGGTGCTGCTCTTTGTCGGGCTGCTGCTGGCGCTGTCGGCCGTGGGCATCGACCTCACCGCCTTGAGCGTGCTGGGCGGCGCGATCGGTGTTGGCGTGGGCTTCGGCCTGCAGAAGATCGCGGCCAACTACGTGAGTGGCTTTGTCATCCTGGCCGAGCGCTCGCTGCGCATCGGCGACATGGTCAAGGTCGACAACTTCGAGGGCCGCATCAGCGACATCCGCACCCGCTACACCGTGATCCGCGCGCTCAATGGACGTGAAGCCATCGTGCCCAATGAAATGCTGATCACGCAGCGGGTCGAGAACTCGTCGCTCGCCGACCCACGGGTGCTCATCACCAGCACGGTGCAGGTGGCTTACGGCACCGACGTGCAGGCGCTGCAGCCCAAGCTGGTGGCGGCCATCGGCGGAGTCGAACGGGTGATCGACGACCCCGCGCCAGCAGTTCAGCTCTCGGCCTTTGCAGCCGATGGCATGGACCTCTCGCTGCAGTTCTGGATCCGCGACCCCGAAAACGGGCAGGGCCAGGTGAAGTCGGAAGTCAACCTCGCGGTGCTGGGCGTGCTCAATGCCGAGGGCGTTGAAATCCCGTTCCCGCAGCGGGTGATGCACACACGGGCTTTGCCGGCCAAGGAAACCAAGGAAGAGGGCTGATGCCCCTGCGGCAGCTTCGCGCCGCGTGGTGGCTGGCCGCGCTGCTGTTGCTGGCTGGATGCGCCAGCCCGCTGCCGCAGCGCCACATGGTGGCTGCCGCTCACCCGCTGGCCACCGAGGCGGGCATGCAGATGCTCAGGGCCGGCGGCAGCGCCATCGACGCCGGCATCGCGGTGCAGCTGGTGCTGACGCTGGTGGAGCCGCAGTCGTCGGGCATTGGCGGTGGCGTGTTCATCGTGCACCACGACGGCAAGCGGGTGCAGACCATCGATGGCCGTGAAACGGCGCCCGCCGCGGCCACACCCGATCTCTTCATGAAAGACGGTCGGCCCATGGGCTTCATGGAGGGCGTGGTGGGCGGCCGTTCGGTCGGGGTGCCGGGCACCTTGCGTGCGCTGGAGCTGGCGCACCGCCAGCATGGCAAGCTGCCCTGGAAGGCGCTGTTCCAACCGGCGATTCGCCTGGCCGAAGAGGGGTTCGCGATCAGCCCCCGACTGGCCAACTTTTTGCGCGACCCAGCGATTGCCGACTCGTTGAAACAAGATGCGCAGGCCCGCGCCTATTTCTACGAAGCTGATGGCAGCCCGCGCGCCGCCGCAAGCACACTGCGCAACCCCGCGCTCGCCACCTTGTTGCGCGATGTGGCTGAGCGTGGGCCGGTGGCTTTGCACGAAGGCGCCGTCGCGCGCGACCTCGTGGCCAAGGTGCGAGGCCATGCCAGCAACCCAGGCGCGATCACCGAGGCCGACGTGGCGGGCTACCGCGCCAAGGCGCGCGATCCGCTGTGCTTCGATCACCGCATCTGGCGCGTGTGTGGCATGGCACCGCCGTCATCCGGCACGCTGGCGCTAGGGCAGGTGCTGGGGATGTTGGCAAAGCACGACCTGGCGGCCTGGCCGCCCGTGGGCCGGGCGCTCGACCCGCGTGCAGTTCATTTGCTGACCGAGGCCTATCGGCTGGCTTATGCCGACCGCGACCGTTATGTCGCCGACCCCGATTTCGTGCCCCTGCCGGGCGGTGGGCCCGATGCCTTGTTGGGCCCCGTCTACCTCGCGCAACGAGGCGACCTGATCGGCGAGCGCAGCATGGGCAAGGCCGCGCCGGGCCAGCCGCTGCCGGGGTCGGTCGTACTGGCCGATGA
>NZ_JANOCG010000443.1:0-3642 GCF_031412075.1 Rhizobacter sp. | reverse complement strand
GACCTCCACCTGCGCCTCGATGGCGTTGCCCGCAGGGCCCGCGATGCGCGCCATCGCACCATCCACCAGCCCCAGGCGTTGCGCATCGGCCGGGTGAACCATCGCCGTGCAGCGGAACGGCCCCTTGGCCAGCAGCGGCAGGTTGTGCATCCAGCTGTTGTTCGAGCGCACGTGGCGGCGGCCGACGATCACCATGTCGGCCGCGGGCTCGTGGAGGGCGGCCAGGGCGCGCGGCAGGTCGGCCATCAACAAGGGCGGGGCCAGCTCGATCTTGCCGCTGGGTGTGCGCAGCATCTCGGGCACACGCGGCTGCAGCTCGCCGAGGTCGATGCCGCCGGGAGCAGCCTTCACCTTCTCCAGCGTCAGGCCTTCGGGGTTGCGGCCGAAGCCATCGCCATAGGGCCCGTTGCGCAGCGCCAGGTCGACTCGCCGATCGGGGCCACTGTGCTTCGACAGCTCGGCCATCACCGCACCGGCCTTCTCGCCGAAGCTGCGCTCCAGCTCGGCCATCAGCATCGCGTCGTCGATCGCTTGCGGATCGGCAGCAGCGCCCTTGCCCTGTAAGAGGCCGATCAGCTTGACCATCACCTGCCAGTCGCGCAGGTGCCCAACGGGCGCGGGCAACACCGGCGAGCTGTAGCGCACGTAGTTGCGGTACTGAAACTGCTGCAGCGCGATGTCGTGGTGGCTCTCTTGCAGCGACGACAAGCCGGGCAAGATCACATCGGCATGGCGTGTGGTTTCGTTGATATAGATGTCCAGGCTCAGCATGAAGTCGAGCTGGTCGAGCGCCTTGGCGAGCCGCGCGCCGTTGGGCGCTGAAAGAACCGGGTTGCTCGCAATGGTGATCAGCGCCTTCACCTGGCCCGGCCCTGGCGTTTCGATTTCTTCGGCCATGCAGCCGGTGGGCAGCTCGCCGAACACCTCGGGTGCGCTGCTCACGCGCGCGCGGTGGCGGCCGGTGACGATGCCACGGCCTGAGCCCGGTGTGCCCTCGGTGTTGGCGGAAAAAGAGGCCGCCTTGGGGAACATGGCGCCGCCCGGTTCGTCGAGGTGGCCGGTGAGTGCATTAAGCACATCGATCAGCCAGCTGGCCAGTGTGCCGAAGGTCTGCGTGCTGGTACCCAGGCGGCCATAGACGGCGGCGCGTGGCGCCTTCGCCAGTTCGCGGGTGAGCTCGCGGATGGTCTCGGCAGCGATGCCGCAGCGCGTGGAAACAGCATCGGCTGAAAACGGCTGCACGGCGGCACGCAGCTCGTCCACACCCGCCACGTGTTCGGCCAAGCGGCCCAATCGCACCTGGCCTTCGGCAAACAGCGTGTGCACCATGCCCAGCAGAAAGTGCGCATCGCCACCCGGGCGGATGGGCAGGTGGCGGTCGGCGATCTCGGCCGTTTCGGTGCGGCGTGGGTCGATCACCACCAGCTTGCCGCCGCGTGCATGCAAGGCTTTGGCCTTGCCGCGAAAGTCGGGCACCGTCCACAGGCTGCCGTTGCTGGCCATCGGGTTGGCGCCGAGCATCAGCAGAAAGTCGCAACGCTCGATGTCGGGCACGGGAATGGAGAGCCAGCTGCCGAACATCAACCCGCTGGACAGCTGCTTGGGCATCTGGTCGAGCGTGGAGGCGGAGAAGATGTTGTGCGAGCCGAGCGACTTGAGCAGGCGGCCGGCGTAAAGCATCAGGCCGAGCTTGTGGCTGCTCGGGTTGCCAGCCGACACGGCCACGGCGTCGTTGCCAAACTCCTGGCGCAGCGGCAGCAGGCGGCGTTCGATCTCGGCAAAGGCTTCGTCCCAGCTCGCTTCGACGAACCTGCCATCGCGCTTGATCAGCGGCGTGCGCAGACGGTCGGGGTCTTCGTGCAGGTCTTTGAGCGCCACGCCCTTGGGGCAGAGGTAGCCCTTGCTGAAACCGTCGCTCTCCTGACCGCGAATGGCGATGACCTTGCCGCTTTCCACATGCACATCGAGCCCGCAGCAGGCTTCACAAACGGGGCAGATGCGGTGGGCAATGGTCGTTGTCATTCTTGTCTCCTGTGGGCTGCCGTTTATGGCGGCTGCGCGGCTGCTTGTCCGTCACTCAGGTGACGCAAAGCTTGCGCGGTGAACGCGTCGGCCGGGAAAAAGGTCTCCAGCGCCAGCTCCGACAAGGTGATGTCGACCGGCGTGCCGAACACGGTGATGGTGCTGATGAACGACAGCACGCCCATTGCCGTACGCAGCTGCAGCGGCAAGGCGACGGCGTTGTGGGCGATGGCCTCGTAGGGCTCGTCGTCGGGCGGAGCGGGGTAACTTTGCAGCTCTTCGAGCAGGGCGGCCAGCACCGGGTCGGCACTCACCGCGATCTGGTGACGCAGGCGTTCGAAAAGGTGGGAGCGCCAAGCGGCGAGGTTCACGATCTTCGGCGCCATGCCTTGCGGGTGCAGGCTCAGGCGCAACACGTTGAGCGGTCGTTCCAGCAGCTCGGGGGCGATGCCCTCCATCAGCGCGAGCACCGGGCGGTTGTGCGACAGCATGTTCCAGTGCCGGTCCACCGCCAGCGCGGGATAGGGCTCGTGCGCGCGCAGCACCAGGTCCACCGCCTCGCGTGCGGCTTGCAGGGCCGGGTCGTCGAGCGTGCGCTCGCGGTAGATCGGCGCGTAGCCGGCGGCGGCGAGCAGGGTGTTGCGCTCGCGCAGCGGCACCTCGAGCTGCTCGGCCAGGTGCAGCACCATCGCGCGGCTGGGTGCGGCGCGGCCGGTTTCCACGTAGCTCAGGTGGCGGGTCGAGATGTCGGCGTCGAGCGCGAGGTCGAGCTGGCTCAGACGGCGTCGCTGTCGCCATTCGCGCAGCAGGGCGCCGATGGGTTGCGCGGGGGAGGCAAGGGCAGAGGCGGTGTGCATGGCGCCGACGATAAACCAGCGCGGGTTCGGCTCCCATGACCTCCCAGGTCATCGACTGCCGACCAAGGGCTGTCGAATGATTTGGCCCATGCCGCCGCATCCGTGGTGGTCTTCAACTGGAGATGCTCATGTCACACGTTCTTTCTTCCACCTTTCTGCGGCGCGTTCTTCTGGCCGACGCCGCGTTGAGCCTGCCCAGCGGCGCGGCCATGGCGCTCGGTAGCGGTTTGCTCTCGCAGTGGTTTGGCTTGCCGGCCTGGCTGCTGGTGCCTGGCGGTGTGGCCTTGGTGGCCTATGCAGTCTTGCTGTTCTGGATGGCAGAGCGCCCCAGCGTGCCACGGGCCGCGCTGTGGGTGTTCATCGGGTTCAACCTGGTGTGGGCGATCGACTGCGTGGCCATTGCAGCCGGTGTGTGGTTCGCGCCGACGCCGCTGGGCCTGGCCTTCCTGGGCATGCACGTGCTCGCGGGGCTGGTGTTTGCCGAGCTGCAGTTCATGGGGCTGCGCCGTGACAGCGCAGCCCGCACCGGCCAGCGTCAGCTCGCGTAGTCGGCGATCGGCACGCAGCTGCAGAACAGGTTGCGGTCGCCGTAGACGTTGTCGACCCGGCCGACCGGCGCCCAGTACTTCTGCGCACGCAAGCTCTTGACCGGAAAGGCCGCTTCCTCACGCGAGTAGGGGTGCGGCCATTCCGACTTGAGCAGGGCGGCCGTGGTGTGCGGTGCGGCTTTCAGCGGGTTGTCTTCGCGCGGCCAGGCGCCTTG
>NZ_JANOCG010000442.1:0-9130 GCF_031412075.1 Rhizobacter sp. | reverse complement strand
CTCTTCCAGGATCACCACGAACTCGTCACCGGCCAGGCGGGCCACGGTGTCGGTCTCGCGCACGCAGCCCAGCAGCCGCTGGCCAAACAGCCGCAGCACGTCGTCGCCCGCCGCGTGGCCCAGGGTGTCGTTGATGAGCTTGAACTTGTCGACGTCGAGAAACAGCAAGGCGAGCGGCTTGCCGCTGCGGCGGTTGCGCGCCAGGGCATCGTTGAGCCGTTCGTTGAAGCACAGGCGGTTGGGCAGCCCGGTGAGCGAGTCGGTGCGCGCCATCAGCATGAGCTGCTCTTCGGCGGCTTTCATCGCGGTGATGTCGATCACCAGCGCATAGATGCCTGCCACCGTGCCGTCGTCCGCCACGTCGGGCAGGTAGGTGGTGTGGGTGTGGCGCTTCACGCCCAAGGGCGTGCTGAGCATGTCGAACTCGATGCGCTCGCCGGCCAGCGCGCGCGCCAGCAAGGGCTTGCGGGGCGCGTAGATCTCGGCGCCGAGCGTCTCTTCGACGGTGCAACCCACGATGGCTTGCGGCTCCCTGCCAAACCAGGTCTTGTAGGTGCCGTTGCAGAACTCATAACGTTCGTGCTTGTTGATGTAGGCGATCAGCACCGGCAGGTTGTCGGTGATGGTGCGCAGGCGTTGCTCGCTGCCGGCGAGCGCTGCGGTGCGCTGCGTCACGCGTGCTTCGAGCGTGGTGTTGAGTTCGCGCAGGTGCGCCGCGTCTTCGGCCTGGCGCTGTGCGTAGCGCGTCAAGGCCTCGCCCAGCAGCTCGGCTTCGCGGTAAAGCGGGCTGCGGCCCGACGAGGTGGTGGCGCCGGTGTCGAGCCGCGCCGTCAACTCACGCAGAGGCGCCGCCAGCCGGTGCGCCAGCAGCCACAAGAGCGGCGCCAGCAACAGGCACAACACACCGGCGGCCAGCAAGGCGCGCTGCTGCAGCACCCGGAACTGCGCCATCGCCACGGCCTGCGGCTGGCGCAGCACCACGTTCCAGCCGAGCCCTGCGTAACGGCCCGCGCCACGGGTCTTCGACTCCACCACGAGCTGGCCCGCCTGTGCAGGCAGCTTCTTGCCTTGCAGCGCCGGCGAGCCGAGCAGCACGGTGCCGTCGGCACCCAGCACCAAGGCTTCGGCGTGGTGTTGTTCGATCACCTGGTCGACCAGCTCGCGCTTGATCTGCGCCGCCCAGGCCCAGCTCAGGTGCACGCCGAGCACGCCGTTCGGCTCGCCGCGGCTGTTGTAGACGGGGGTGGCAATGTCGACGAAGCGCCAGGGCTCCGACTGTTTGGGCAACAGCTTCTCCAGCAACACCGCGCTGTGCACATCACCCACAAAGCCGGCGTGCTGCGCCCCGGTGAACCACGGCCGCGCCGCCACGTTGGCGCCGTGCAGCAGGCCATCCACCGAGGCGACGACCACGCCCTGCGCGTCGGTGAGGCCGATCCAGGTGAACTGCGGGAAGCTCGAGCGCACCTGCTCGAGCGTGCGGCGCACGGCCGGCATGTCGCCGTTGCGCGCCACCTGGTCGAGCTGAGCGATCACGCTCACTTCTTCATAGTGCTGGGCCATGCCACGGTCGAGCGCGTCTCGCAGCGCGTCGGCGTTGGTTTGCAGATAGCGTGTGGCCTGCTGGCGGGCCTCGTCGCGAACGAAGCTGTCGATCACCAGGGTGGTGGTGAGCACCGCGGCGATGATGGCGCCCATGGCGCCCAGAAACAGCCAGGTCGCAAGCGTAGGCCGAGCCGAGCGATTCCGAAACAGCGAGATCAACCCGGGTCGCAAGTCAGTTCGATCCCTTGATCAAGCGCCCGCTGGCTGATTGGATCGGCCGCGCATTCATCGGGTACAGCCGCGAGAAGATGCCGATCTGCTCGGGCGAGATCGACACCGGCGTCTGCATCACCATCCACAACACGCCTTCGCTGCACGGCGGCGTGGTGAGCGAGCCCATGTAGGTGAAGTAGCCACGCTCGGCGGGCAGCAGGCCGTTGAGGTCGATCTGCGCCTTCGCGGCGAGCTCCTCGCCTTTTTCGAGCGGCAGGTTGTTCCACACCATTTGCACGATGGGCTGCACGCTGCCGCGGTCGAGCAGCACGGCCACCACGGCGAGCTTGCCTTCGAGGTCCTTGTGCACCAGGTGGGCCACCATGTCGAACTGGCGGCCGTTGATGCGCTCCTCCGACGGGCGATGGAAGTGAAACTGCACCAGCTCGAAACGCCGGCCCATCACCTCGATGCTGTTGCCCGGCGCCAGGTTCACCTGCACCGTGTGGCCGTTGTCGATGACACGGAAGTTGCTCGGCTTGTAATCGAACTGCACCGGGTCGAGCTGCACCGCGATGCCATCGCGGATGTCGATCGGGCTTTGCCGCTTGCCGCGCGAACAGGCGGCGAATTCAGGTTTCATCTGGCCCCAATGCTCCGGCCCGCCTTCACCCTGGTAGGCCCAGTGCCCTGCATGCGCGGGGCGCTTGGGCGCAGCCGGCGGTTTGGCCGCCTCAGTGCGGCGCGGTTCGCTCCAGTGGATGCCTGGCTCGGGCGGCACACCCGGCGACACCGCCGTCGTACCACCCACCTGCACTGCGCCGGTGGCTGCCATGGGGCGAGCCACCACGCGCAGCACGGCGGGGTCGTTGCTCTCGACCGTCTTGCCGGCGCCGAGCTTTTGGGCCAGGCGCTCGCGCAGCTTGTCCATCGAGTCTTCTGACGCAGCGCCGAGCGGCGGCTTGACGGCCGGCTTCTTGGCCAGCTTGCCGAGCTTGCCTTCGGCATCGGGCTCGACGTCGCGGTTCAACGCCGGTTTGCCGGGTGAGGTCTTGATGACCATGTCGGCGGCACGCAGCAGCGGGGCCGCGGCCAACAGGCCCAGGCCGAGAAGCGCAGCCAGCAGTGGGCGCAGCACGATTCGCATGATGAAAAGATCTCCGGCACCGGCCCCAGAAGCGGGGGCGTCTGTGCCAGATATCGGCCGAAGCGCAGCGCTCTTTAGGTGACCCGGGGCTTGACCCAGACCCAGGCCACGATGCCGATGCTCATCATCGCCAGCGAGGTGGCCGCCAGCGCCACCGTGGAATGCATCACCAGCGGCGCGATCACCCCGGCCACCACGCCGTTGGCCATGCTGCCGATGAAGGCCTGGAAGCTCGACGCCATGCCGCGCCGCTCGGGCACCAGGTCAAGCACCATCAGCGTGACCACCGGCACCATCAGCGCCCAGCCGAAGGCAAAGATGGCAATCGGGAACAAGGCCCACGCCGCGGTGGGTTTGAACAGCAGGTTGAGCGCCAGGTTGAGCAGAGACACCGCCAGCATGATCACGAAGCCGTTGCGGATCTGGTGCTTGGGCTTCATCTTCCCCGCGAGTCGGCCCGAGAACCAGGCGCCGCCCATGATGCCGGCGATGGTGAGCGTGAAGAACCAGAAAAACTGGCCGGGGCTCAAACCCAGGTGATCACCGAGGAACACCGGCGCCGACAGCACATAGAGGAACATGCCGTTGAACGGAATGCCGCTGGCCAGCGCGAGCAGCAGAAAGCGCGGGCTGGAGCCGAGCGCCCAATAGCCGTTCATCAGGTTGCGCACGTTGAAGGGCTGCTTCTGATCGTGGTGCAGCGTCTCGGGCAGCAGCTTGTAGTTGGCGATCCACAGCGCGGCTCCCACGGCCGTGAGAAACCAGAAGATCGAATGCCAGTCGGCGTGCACGAACAAGAAGCCACCCACCATCGGCGCGATGGCGGGTGCCACGCCGAAGTAGATGGTGACCTGCGACATCACACGCTGCGCATCGGCCGGCGGGAACATGTCGCGGATGACCGCGCGAGACACCACGATGCCAGCCCCGGCCGACATGCCCTGCACCGCGCGCCAGAACACCAGCGCACCGATGCTGTCGGCCAGCGCACAGCCGGCCGAGGCCACGGTGAACAGCGCAATGCCCCACAGCACCACCGGGCGGCGCCCGAAGCTGTCGGACAGCGCACCGTGGAACAGATTCATGATCGCAAAGCCGAACAGATACGCCGACAGCGTCTGCTGCATCTCGACCGGCGTGGCGCCAATCGACTGCGCAATGCCGGTGAAGGCCGGCAGGTAGGTGTCGATCGAAAACGGGCCCAGCATGCCCAGGCACGCCAGCAAAAAAGCCAGGGCCCAGCGGGGGGCTCGCCAGAGGGTGTGAGCGTCGGGGTTCATGGGAGCGGGCGAGTGTAGCGGCGCAGGCTGCACCGCCCCGTGCTCGCACAGCGACCTCAGACCGGTGCGTCGGGCTTGAGCAAGTGGCGCTCCACCTGGGCCGCAGGCACGGGCGGGCTGAAGAGGTAGCCCTGGTAGAACTCGCAGCGGTGCTCGGCCAGGAAGGCCAGCTGACCGGCATGCTCCACACACTCGGCCACCACGTCGATCTGCAGGCTGTGCGCCAGCGCGATGATGGCGCGTGTGATGGCCCCGTCGTCGGAGTCGGTGTCGACCTCGCGCACAAACGAGCCATCGATCTTCAGCGTGTCGATGGGAAAGCGTTTCAGGTAGCTCAGGCTGGAGTAGCCGGTGCCGAAATCGTCGATCGAGATCGATACCCCCATCTGCTTGAGCTGGCGCAGCGTTTCGGTCACCGAGTCGGCATCGATCATCAGCGCGCCTTCCGTGATCTCCAGCTCGATCCGGTCGGCCGGAACACCGTGAGCAGCCAGCGCGCGCGCGAGTGTGCCGATCAGCGTGGGGTGCGCAAACTGGCGCGGCGAGATGTTGACCGCCAGGCGCGGCACCGCGTACCCGGCGTCGAGCCAGCTGCGCAGCTGGCGGCAGGCATCGTTCAACACCCAGTCCCCGATCTGCACGATCAGGCCGGTCTCTTCGGCCAGCGGGATGAACTTCAGCGGCGGCACCAGGCCGCGCTCGGGGTGACGCCAGCGCAGCAGCACCTCCATGCTCGACATCACATTGTTGGCCACCGACACGATCGGCTGGAAGTACAGCTCGAACTCGCCACGCGCCAGACCCTGGCGCAGCGCCACGCCCAAGGCATGGCGCTCGGCGGCCACGACGTTCATGTTCGCTTCGAAAAACTGGCAGTTGTTGCGACCGCGGTCTTTGGCGTGGTACATCGCGATGTCGCTGTTCTTGAGCAGCGTGTCCACGTCGCGCCCGTCGCTGGGAAAGATCGCGATGCCAATGCTGGCACTCACGTGCAGCTCCTTGCCGAGAATCTGGAACGGGGCCGAACAGGCCCGCAGCAGGTCTTGCGCGAGCACGTCGGCGCTTTGCGCGTCGCGCAGGAACGGCAGCAACACGATGAACTCATCGCCCCCCTGGCGCGCCACGGTGTCTTCATCACGCACGCAGCGGCGCAGGCGCTGGGTGACTTCAATCAAGAGCTGGTCGCCGATGTCGTGGCCGAGCGAGTCGTTGATGGTCTTGAAATCATCCAGGTCGATGAACAACACCGCGGCCATCTCGTGGTTGCGGCGGTCATGCGCCAGCGCCTGCTCGATCCGGTCTCGCAGCAACGCGCGGTTGGGCAAGCCGGTCAGCGCATCGTGCGTGGCCATCTTGATCATCCGGTGCTCGGCCTCTTTTCGCTCGGTGATGTCGATGCAGATCGAGATGTAGCGCTCGATGGCGCCAGCCGCGTCTCGCAAGGGGACGATGGAACTGTCGAGCCAGTACAGCTCGCCGTTCTTGCGCCGGTTGCAGATCTCGCCACGCCAGGTGTCACCCCGCGTGATGGTCGCCCACAGGGTGGGGAAAAACTCCTTCTGGTGCGTGCCCGAACTGACCACGCGATGGTCCTGCCCGATCAGTTCGCCGGCGGGGTAGCCGCTGACCTCGCAGAAGGTGTCGTTCACCTCGACGATGCGACCCGAGGCGTCACTCACCGACACCAGGGCCTGCGCATTGATGGCCTGCAGGTAGGTGGTGAGCTCGGAGAATGCGCGCTCCACGTCGTTTTTGGCGGCCAGCAGCGCGTGCGCGTGGCTGGCTTTTGCTTCGGAGTCACTCAGCTGCCGTGCGGCCCGCGCCAGGCTGCGTTGTTGGCGAATGAGTCGAACACTGAACCAACCCATGGCTGTGAAGCTGCACAACAAGATGACAACGATCAGCGCGCTCGTCTCCCGAATCTGCGTCTGCGCAATGAATTCCACCTTGTCGAGCGGGATCGTCACCGACAGTGCGCCCATCAACTGGTGCTGGGCCCACTGTTTACCCGGCTGGGTGCCGGCTTCGATACGGCGCGCCGCAATCTCGGGGCGTTTTTCGTAGGCGTTGTGGCAGGCCACGCAGTTGAGCTGCGATGCGGGGTCGGCGCGAAGGTAGCGCAACACACGCTCGCCCTTCAGCGTCTCGACGCGGTACACGGGTTTCCAGCGAATGGGGGCGCTCGGCGAGACACCGTCTTGCTGTTCCAGCTGAGGCCAGGCCCATTGCAGGAACGAGTCCCCCAGGCCTTGCTCGGCGTCGAGGTTCCATTTGCTCACGGGTCGGTACTGATACAAGTCCTTGTCGCGCTCTGACGAAGCCACACCGACCAGCTTCAGAAACTGCGCCGGAATGGGCACAAAGCCGGGCATGCCCGCAGAGTTCTCGTGCAGCCCGAAGCCGTCGCGCCCCAGCTTCTCGCCAATCTGGCTGGCATACACGGAGCGCGCTGTGCTGGCCTGCGTGGCCACCACTTCGGCAACGGTGAGGGCCTGGGTTTCGATGGTGCTGCGTACCGCGCCCGCGACCACGAAGTAGGCCACCGCGGCCGCCAACGAAAAAGCCGCGAGCATGCCCAACACCGCGGGCATGGAAGACGACGCCGGGGAAGCCTCAGGCCTCACGCGCGCGACCGCCCCGCCGGGGAAATGAATCTCCCGGCAACGGAGGAAATCTGCCATGCCATAGAACCTCCGGTTGGGAATGCCTGAACAGCAGGCACTACAACATCGTCATCGGACGAAAGGCACACGAACTTGATACGCCGGAGCGCCAAATTCGGGAAAAGTGTGAAGCAAGCCGATAGGCCGGATTCTGTGCATTCGTCGCTCCCGAAAGAGTCCCGAACGTGACCGCCATTCCTCTGGGCCGTGCATCACTGCCCGGCTCGGTGCCACCTACCCGCCAGCTCCGCGGAGCCACATCAACGCTGGCCTATTTGGTGTTGCTGCGCGTAGAGATTGCCCGTTTCATTCACCGCACGCCCTTGCGGACGCCGTGATTCGTTTCTGTTGCTCTGATCCTCACCTCACGGTGGACAGCCGTTAGCTGCTACGCCGCCCTGTGCAGTCCGGACCTTCCTCCAGTGCTTCCTTTCGGAAATTGCACCAGCGGCGGTCTGGCTTGCTTCACAGGGCGGATTGTCTCACCGCGCGCGGTACTGGACCTTGTTGGGCTGGCGCTCGGGAGTCAGGGCAAAGAAGTCGAGGTACTTCTTGAAGAGCTTGGTCGACGGTGCGTTCTTGGTCAGCAAGCCATCGGCACGCAGCCGCTCGGCGGCAATGCGCAGCTCGAGTTTTTCTCCGCCGCGCAGTTCGGGGATGGCGGCGAGGATGCGCTGCACGTCGTCGGGCAATGCAGGCGCTGCTGGCTTGGGCGCAGGCGCGGCCACCTTGCGCGCCGGCGCAGCGCGCTTGCGCGGCGCACTCGGTGCGGGCTCGGACTTTTTCTGGTGCAGCAGGTCGGCAAAGGCATCGTAGACCGGCTTGGAGTCGTCTCCCGTCTTGCCCAGTTGGCCGATGCCTTCGACATGGCAGCCCTTCTCGCGCAGGCGGATCACGAGCGGCGCGAAATCGGAGTCCGACGAGACGATCACCGCCACGTCGGGCCGCTCGGCCACGGCGAGGTCCATCGCATCGACGGCGAGCGCAATGTCGTTGGCGTTCTTGCCACTCGACAGGTTGACGATGGGGCGAATGGAATGCGCCTTGAAGAGCTTCTGGTGCGTGACCGCCGACTCGGCCGTGCAGTAAGCCCGCCGCACATGGATGGCACCGTGTTCGGCCATCACCTTGCCAATGGCCTGTTCGATCACACCGGCCGACACGTTGTCGGCGTCGATCAGCAGCATCACGCGCTTTTGTGTCATGACAACCCTCCGGTCGTTGAGTACATCGACCGACCCCCCAAGGGGGTGCGGCCTGGCTTGGGAGCGGCCCGGTGCTCAGTCCGCTTGGTCATGTGAGTTTCCAGGCCAGGGTTTCGCCACCGCGCAGCGGCTTGAGTTCGGCATCGCCGAAGGGCAGCGTCTCGGGCAAGGCCCAAGGCTCTTTGCGCAAGGTCACCGTACCACTGTTGCGCGGCAAACCGTAAAACACCGGGCCGTGGAAGCTCGCAAAAGCTTCGAGCTTGTCGAGTGCGCCTGCGGCCTCGAAAGCTTCGGCATACAGCTCCAGCGCGCTGAGCGCGGTGTAGCAGCCGGCGCAACCGGTGGCGTGCTCCTTCAGGTGAGCGGCATGCGGTGCGCTGTCGGTGCCGAGGAAAAAACGGTCGCTGCCCGACGCGACCGCGGCCACCAGGGCAAGGCGGTGCTCTTCGCGCTTGAGCACCGGCAGACAGTAGTAGTGCGGGCGCACGCCGCCGAGAAAGAGGGCGTTGCGGTTGTAGAGCAGGTGGTGCGCCGTGACGGTGGCGGCAGTGTGCTTGCCGGCCTCGGCCACGTACTGCGCGGCTTCGCGGGTGGTGATGTGCTCGAAGACGATCTTCAGCTCGGGGAAGTCACGGCGCAGCGGGATCAGCTGCGTGTCGATGAACACCTTCTCGCGGTCGAAGAGGTCGATGTCGGCGCTGGTGACTTCCCCATGCACCAGCAGCAGCAGGCCTTCGCGCTGCATCGCTTCCAGCGTCTTGTAGGTGAGGCGGATGTCGGTGACGCCGGCCTCGCTGTGGGTGGTGGCGCCGGCCGGGTAGAGCTTGACGGCGCGCACGCCGGCCGGCGCCGCGCGCGCGATCTCTTCGGGCGGGAGCCGGTCGGTCAGGTAAAGCGACATCAGCGGCTCGAAGCGCGTGCCGGCGGGCACCGCGGCCAGGATGCGCTCTCGGTACCTCATCGCCTGCTGCGCGGTGGTCACCGGCGGACGCAGGTTCGGCATGATCAGCGCGCGGCCGAACTGGCGTGCCGAATGGGGCACCACGGCCGCGAGCGCGGCGCCGTCGCGTACATGCA
>NZ_JANOCG010000441.1:0-1962 GCF_031412075.1 Rhizobacter sp. | reverse complement strand
CGCACAGATCATCATGTGCTCGCCGTGTTGCCACAAGCAGCTTCGCCCGCAGCTCTTGAGCCCGCACCCGCTCAAGCCCATCTTGCAGCACGGTGTGCACCTGGGCCAGGAGGCCGAGATGCTGACCGACGGCCTGCGCGCCCTGCTGCTCGACGCCTGCGGCTACGACACCCAGGTGTTCGAGTTCGTCTCGCTGGAGCACACCAACAAGAACAAGATGATCCTGGCGGTGAAGCGTGCGGTGGCGAAACCCGCCGATGAGGTGCTGGATCAGATCCGCGAGATCAAGGGCTTTTATCGCATCCAGGAGCAGTGCCTGGAGACGCTGTTGAAGGCCGATGGTTTGATCGCCTGATGCGGTCTCGTCCTACACGGTAGGACTGAACTGGCTGACTGCCGAGGGGTGGCCGGCTGGCTACGCTCATGTGCATGTCAGCCTTGTCCTTTTTGTTCGGCGCGCACTTCGCTGAATCGAACCCCTTGTTCGAGCGCGGCAAGCGCTGCGTGCTCACCACCCTGGGTGCGGACGGCCGTTTGCACACGCGCAAGCTCAAGGTGGCGACCTGTTCCGAAGACAGCCGCCGCCTGTGGTTCGTGATTCCCGCGGGCGACGGCATCGACGTGGAGATCGCGCACAACCCCAGCGTGACGGTGTCGGTGATCGACGCTGACACCCTGTCTGTGGTGCACCTGTCGGGTGTGGCGACGCCGCTGCGTGAGCGCACCAGCCCGCTCTACCTGAGGCCGAACTTCAGGCAGGCGCTGGCGCTCCACGTGGTGCCGGCCGAGATCGACTTCATGTTGCTGCGGGTCGATCTCGACCCGGGGCTTGACCTCGATCTGGGTAACGTGGGCGACAGGCCGGCTCGACACTCGTCGCAATAATCCGCAGGCCGCGCAGGGCAGCCCGCCCTGCCGATCCTTGCCGGAGCGCCAGCCCATGAACCGAGTCCTCGCCCACACCGGCGCCACCTACCCCATCGTGCAGGCCCCGATGGGCTGGATCGCGCGCACGCAGCTCGCCTCCGCCGTGTCGCGCGCGGGAGGGCTCGGCATCATCGAAACCTCGTCGGGCGAAACCGAGAACTGCCAGGCCGAGATCAGGAAGATGAGCGCGCTGGGTTTGCCGTTTGGCGTGAACCTGCCAATCCGTTTCTTGAAGGACGACGCGATGCTCAAGTTCGTCTGCGAGAGCGGCGTGAAGTTCGTGACGACCTCGGCCGGCAGCCCGGCCAAGTTCATCGCGCCGCTGAAAGACGCGGGCATCACCGTCTACCACGCGGTGCCCACCGTCGAGACGGCCATGAAGTGTGTCGACGCCGGCATCGACGGCCTGGTGGTCGAAGGCGGCGAGGGCGGTGGTTTCAAGAACCCCGAAGAGGTGTCGACCCTGGTGCTGCTGCAGGCGATCCGCGCGCGCACCGATGTGCCGATGATCGCGGCCGGTGGCATCTGTGATGGGCGCGGCATGGCGGCGGCGTTTGCGCTCGGTGCCGAGGCCATCCAGATGGGCACACGCTTTGTGAGCTGCACCGAGAGCCCAGTGCACGCCAACTACAAGAACGCGATCGTCGAGGCCAAGGACACCGGCACCTGGGTGCTGAACAAGAAGTCGACGCCGTGCATCCGTGCACTCAAGTCGCAGCGCACGCAGGCCATCTTCGACGAAGGCCTGATGCCGGCCGACGCGCTCAAGGGCATTCGCAGCGTCTACTTCGATGGCGACATGGAGGCCGCCCCCGCACTGGCCGGTCAGACCGCCGGCCTGATCACCTCGGTGAAGACCGCCAAGGAAATCATCGACGAAACGGTGGCCGAGTTTTTTGCCATCACGGCGCGACTCGGCGGATTGGCGCAGTCGCGCTCGTTTGCTTAGCCGGGTCGGTGGGCTGCTCGGGCAGCGCGCCCGGGCGCGGCTCGCCGCGCCGCGAGCCACACCGGTGGGCGTAGACCCAGGTGAAC
>NZ_JANOCG010000440.1:0-22966 GCF_031412075.1 Rhizobacter sp. | reverse complement strand
CCTCTTCGGCGCGGTCATTGGCGTCGTGCAGGTTGGACAAAAACTTCCAGAACACGTAGCGGTAGCCCATGGACCACAGCACCGCACACCGGATGTTCTCGAACACCGACAACTTGCTGAACAGGTTCGACACCTGGAAGCTGCGCGCCAGGCCCTTGCGGCTGATCTCGAAGGGCCGCAGCCCGTCGATGCGCTCACCATGCAGCCGGATCTGGCCGCTGCTCAGGCCGAAGCGCCCGCTGATGAGGTTGAACAAGGTCGATTTGCCAGCCCCGTTGGGGCCGATGATCGCAACACGCTCGCCTTGTTTGACCTGCAGGCTGGCACCACGAATGATCTCGGTCTTGCCGAAGCTCTTGCGAACGTCGTCGAGCTCGACCGCCCATTCGCTATGGGTTGAAACTGAGCCCTGGCTCATACGCTACCTCTGCGGTGAATTTCTTTTTCGATTTCTTCCTGGATCGTGCCCCACTCCAGCGCGAACTTGCGCCGCACCACCTCGAAGAGCGAGTAGCCGACCACAAAGACGGCCGCCGAGCCCAGCCAGCTGCCCAGGCTCTTGATGTTCAGCACCACGCCGAAGAAGCGCACCTCATCACCGGACGCGGCTTCCAGCTGCAGGTGGTACACCATCTCGATGAGCGCGGCAGCGCCCAGCAGCCAGACCACCAGCGTGGCGGCCAGCCCGAGATAGTTCACCCAGAGGCGACGGAACTTGCCAAACGCCGCCACGCGCAGGTTCATCATCACCAGGCTGGAGAAGCCACCCGGTGCGTACATCACCATCACCATGAACAGCAGGCCGAGGTAGATCAGCCAGGCCTTGGTGATCTCGGACAGCAGCACCAGGGCCAGCACCGACATCAACGCGCCGATGATCGGCCCGAAGAAGAACAGCGCGCCCCCGAGGAAGGTGAACAGCAGGTAGGCGCCGGAGCGCGCGGCGTGCACCGACTCAGCCGTCACGATCTCGAAGTTGAGCGCCGTGAGGCCGCCGCCAATGCCGGCAAAAAAGCCGGCGATGATGAAGGCGATGTAGCGCACGACCTGGGTGTTGTAGCCCACGAACTCGACCCGCTCGGGGTTGTCGCGCACGGCGTTGAGCATGCGACCGAAGGGCGTCTGCGTCAGCATGAACATCAGGCCGGTGCAAACGAAGCAGTACACCGCGATCAGGTAGTACACCTGAATCTGCGGGCCGAAGGTGATGCCCAGGAACGGCGCACCCACCACCCGGTTGCCGCTGATGCCGCCTTCGCCACCAAAGAACTGGGGGAACATGAGCGACATCGCGAACACCAGCTCGCCCACGCCGAGCGTGATCATGGCAAAGGTGTTGGCCGCCTTCTTGGTGGAGACCCAGCCCAGCAACGCGGCAACCGCCGCACCGGCCAGACCACCCACCACCGGCACCAGGCTCACCGGCAGCGGCATCTTGCCCGCGCTGATGAGGTTGACCGCGTGGATGGCCAGGAAAGCGCCAAGCCCGGTGTACACCGCATGGCCGAAGCTCAGCATGCCACCCTGGCCGAGCAACACGTTGTAGCTCAGACAGATGATGATCATGTAGCCCATTTGGGACAACACGGTCAGCGCCAGGCTGCTCTTGAACAGCAGAGGCGCCACGATCAGCAGCAAGGCAAAGCCGCTCCAGACGATCAGCCGGCCCACGTTGAAGGGCTTGAATTGGAAGAATTGTGCGTTGCTCATCATCAGCCCTCACGTGTGCCCATGAGGCCCTTGGGGCGGAAGATCAGCATCAACACCAGCAACGCATACGGCAAGATCGGTGCGACCTCGGATATTTTCAGTTTGAGAACGGCGTACCCGAAGGTGGCCGGGTCAATGTTGATGCTCACGTTCTGCAGCAAGGTCAGCATCGACTGGTCGAGCGCCACCGCGAAGGTTTGCAGCACGCCGATCAGGAGCGACGCCGCAAAGGCGCCCGCCAGCGAGCCAAACCCGCCGACCACCACCACCACGAAGATGATCGGGCCCACGGCAGCCGCCATGCCCGGCTCGGTGACATAAGCATTGCCACCGATCACACCGGCCAGCCCGGCCAGCGCAGAGCCGCCACCGAACACCAGCATGAACACACGGGGCACGTTGTGGCCGAGGGCCTCGGACATCTCCGGGTGCGTCAGCGCCGACTGGATGATCAGGCCGATGCGGGTCTTGGACAGCAGCAGCCAGATCGACACCAGCATCAACAAGGCGATGAACATCATGAAGCCTCGGTACATCGGAAACTGCGTGCCGTACAGCGTGAACAGCGGGCCATCGAGTTCGGGCGGCACGCGGTAGTCCACCGGCAGGCGGCCCCAGGTGAGCTGCACCAGTTCGAGCAGCACGAACGAGAGGCCGAAGGTGATCAGCAACTCCGGCACATGCCCGAACTTGTGGACCGGGCGCAGGCAATACCGCTCGAACATCGCACCGATCAGACCCGCGACGAGCGGCGTCAGAAAGAGTGCCGGCCAATAGCCGAAATACTTGGTGATGGTGAAGGCGAAATAGGCGCCTAGCATGTAGAAGCTGGCATGGGCGAAATTGAGCACGCCCATCATGCTGAAGATCAGGGTCAGCCCCGAACTCAGCATGAACAGCAGCAGCCCGTAGCTGATGCCGTTCAACAGCGATATGGTGAAGAACTCCATCGCGTCCTTTGATACAAGAAAGAGAAAACAACCCGTGCGCAGCAGTGCGAACCCAGGGGGTTTCGCTTGGCACGCAAGAGAACAAGGCTTCGCAAATTGCGGGCTGGCGACCCAGGCAAGAACGCCTCCGCGATGTTGCACGCGAGCAGTGCTCAACGTAAATCATCTAGGCGACACCCCGCGCTAGGGACTTCCCTGCCGCAACGCACAAAAAGAGGCAAGCCCGTCAAGGCTTGCCTCTTTGCTGGAACGTTGCGCTTTGCTGCAGAAGGACCGGCCTTCGCAGCGATTCAGCAGCTCAGCCGATCAGGCCGGGCGCTTCATCTGGCAGGTGGTCGGGGTGCTCGAGATGTACGGCTCGAAGGTCTTTTCAGCGATCCAGGTGTTGCCGGTGCCTTCACGAGCGATCGTGTTCTTCTTGTCGGTTTTACTCCAGGTCGCCAGGTACAGCGTTTGTTGCAGCTGGTGGTCGGAGGCACGCATCGTGATCTCGCCCGAGAAGCTCTTGACCGACAGGCCTTCCATGGCCTTGGCCACCTTCACCGGGTCGGTCGACTTCGCCTTGGCGATCGCAGAACCCAGCGTCTTGTAGAGGTGGACGACGGTCGCCGTGCTGAAGTCTTCGCCCTTGTACTTGGCTTCGTATCCCTTCAGAACGTCGAGAGCCTCGCCCGGCAGGTTGGGGTACGAGCCATAAACGTACTTGACCTTGCCCAGGCCGTAGTCACCCAGCGCGGCCGGGCCGCCGGTCGCACCAGCGTAGTAGGTGTAGAAGTTGACGGTCAAGCCGGCATCCTTGGCAGCCTTGAACAACAGGGCCATGTCATTGCCCCAGTTGCCGGTGATCACGGTGTCGGCACCCGACTGCTTGATCTTGGCAACGTAAGGAGCGAAGTCCTTCACCTGGGCGATGGGGTGCAGGTCTTCACCGACGATCTGCACATCGGGGCGCTTGCGGGCCAGGGTTTCCTTGGCGTACTTGGCAACCTGGTGACCGTGGGCATAGTTCTGGCCAATGATGTAGACCTTTTGGACGCTCTTGTCGTCTTTCATGTAGGTCGTCATGGCTTCCATCTTCATCGACGTGTCTGCGTCAAAGCGGAAGTGCCAGTAGTTGCACTTGCTGTTGGTCAGGTCAGGGTCGACGGCAGCGTAATTCAGGAACACGAGTTCCTTGCCGGGGTTGCGCTCGTTGTGCTTGCTGATCGCGTCGATCAGGGCAGCAGCGGCACCCGAGCCATTGCCTTGCGCAATGTAGCGAATGCCCTGGTCGGTGGCGGCCTTCAGGACGCTCAGGCTTTCTTGCGGCGAACCCTTGTTGTCGAAGGGAACGATCTCGTACTTGACGCCTGCAGGATTGGCCTTGCCGCTCTCGCGCTCGGCGAGAAACTGGAAGGTGTGCAGGATGCCGGTACCGATGTTGGCCATGGGGCCCGACAGCGGGTCGATAAACGCGATCTTGACGGTTTCGCCGGCTTGGGCGAAGGCCACGCTCGCGTTGAGGGCCAGAACGGCAGCGACTGAAACGCCGAACATCTTCTTGGTGAATTTCATCTACTTCTCCTTGGGTACATAAATCAAACCATGTGACCTTAACCGAACATTGCTTCGCAAAGCTTCAAGGAATACCCGGAATCGCACGACAGTGCAAACACGTAGAAGCCGCCCGAGACAACTCAGTGCTCGCCCACCTGTCAAGCCGCGGGCAGCTGATGTTCTTTGAACAATTCCCGCAGCTTGAGTTTCTGGATCTTGCCGGTCGCCGTATGAGGGATTTCGCTAACGAAAACCACGTCATCCGGGACCTGCCATTTGGCGATGCGCCCTTCAAAAAAGCCGAGCAACTCTTCCCGGGTGAGGCTCGCGTCGGGCTTCTTCACCACCACGAGCAAGGGGCGTTCATCCCATTTCGGATGGCGGCATGCGATTGCAGCGGCTTCGTGCACCGCCGGGTGTGCCATGGCGATGTTTTCAAGGTCGATGGAGCTGATCCATTCGCCACCCGACTTGATCACGTCCTTGCTGCGGTCGGTGATCTGCATGAAGCCGTCGACGTCGATGGTGGCCACATCACCGGTCGGGAACCAGTCTTGCCCATCAACCTTCACGAGCGGTGACTCATCGCGCTGGAAATAGCTGCTGATGACCCAGGGGCCACGCACCACCAGGTTGCCCGAGGCCTTGCCGTCCCAAGGCAGCGGCTTGTCGTCGTCGTCGAGGATCTGCATGTCGACGCCGTAGACCACACGCCCTTGCGAGGCGAGCAGGCGCTGCTGTTCCTCTTTGCTCGACGCTGAATGTTTGCCCTTGAGCTTGGCCAGCGTGCCCAGCGGCGACATCTCGGTCATGCCCCAGGCGTGGATCACTTCCACGCCGAACTCTTCTTGCAGGGTGCGCATCATGGCCGGCGGGCAGGCCGAGCCGCCGATCACGGTGCGCTTGAAGGTGCTGAACTTGAGCTTGTTCTGCATGACGTAGTTGATGAGGCCCAGCCAGACTGTCGGCACACCGGCGCTGAAAGTCACCTTCTCGCTCTCGAAGAGTTCGTAGAGCGATTTGCCATCGAGGTGCGGCCCGGGCATCACCAGCTTGGCGCCCACCAGCGGGCCAGAATAGGGCAGGCCCCAGGCGTTGACGTGGAACATGGGCACCACGGGCAGGATCACGTCTTTCGCCGAGCAGCCGAGCGAGTCGGGCAAGGCGCTGCCGAACGCATGCAGCAGGGTCGAGCGATGGGTGTACACGGCGCCCTTGGGGTTGCCGGTGGTGCCCGAGGTGTAGCAAATGCTCGATGCGGTGCCTTCGTCGAACTCGGGCCAGGCGTACTGGCCGTTCTCGGCGTCGATCAACTCTTCGTAGCACAGCAGCCTGGCCAGCGTGCTGCTGGCCGGCATGTGCGCGCGGTCGGTCATCAGCACAAAGTGTTTGATGCTCAAGAGCTGCGGCGCTAGCTTCTCGACCAAGGGCAAGAAGGTGAGGTCGAAACACAGCACACGGTCTTTCGCGTCCTCGGCGATCCAGACGATCTGCTCCGGAAAGAGCCGCGGGTTGATGGTGTGGCAGACGAGCGCCGAACCTGAAGTGCCGTAGTAGATCTCGAGGTGGCGGTAGCCGTTCCAGGCCAGCGTGCCGACACGGTCGCCGGGCTCGCAGCCCAGCCGCCCCAGGGCTTGTGCAAGCTTGCGCGAGCGCAGTTCACAGTCTTTGTAGGTGTAGCGGTGGATGTCGCCTTCGGCCCGCTTCGACACGATCTCGGTGTCGGCCGAGTGCCGCGCCGCGTGGGTGATGAGCGACGAGATCATCAGCGGCATTTCCATCATCTGGCCCATCAGGCGTGACATGCGTTTCCTCCAAAAATTCATTGCTGCGATGCAACGATGATAGGAAGCCGCTGCCCTCGTGAATTCCTGCTGTTTACCCCTAGAGAAAGCCAGAAACCACCTACTCGCTAAACTGCGGCGATGGCTGCTGTATTCGACGACGCACAGACCCTCGCCTTGCAAGGCAGGCGTTGGCCCAACCGATTTGCGGCACTGGGCGACACCTTCTTCACCGCACTCCCCACACAAGGTTTGCCCGACCCGCACTGGGTGGCCTGGAGCCCTTCGTGCGCCACGCTGCTCGGGCTCACCGAACAAGCCCGTGATGACCACAGCCTTCAGGTCTTCAGCGGCAATGCGCTGACGCCTGGCATGCGCCCGCTGGCCAGTGTCTACAGCGGCCACCAGTTCGGTGTGTGGGCCGGCCAGTTGGGTGACGGCCGTGCGCACTGGCTGGGCGAGGTCGACACGCCCCAGGGCCCGATGGAGATCCAGCTCAAGGGTGCGGGCCTCACGCCCTACTCGCGCATGGGCGACGGTCGTGCGGTGTTGCGCTCATCGATCCGCGAATTTCTCGGCTCCGAGGCCATGGCCGGCCTGGGCGTGCCGACCACGCGCGCACTGTGCATCACCGGCTCGGCCTTGCCGGTGCGCCGCGAAACCATGGAAACCGCTGCCGTGGTCACACGCATGGCGCCAAGTTTCATTCGCTTCGGCCACTTCGAGCACTTCACCCACACGGCCGAGAACACGCCCGCGCTCAAGCAGCTGGCCGACTTCGTGATCGCGGCCTACTACCCCGAGTGTCTCGATTTGCCACAGCCTTACGTGGGCCTGCTCGACGCGGTGTCGCGCCAGACGGCCGAGCTGATGGCGCACTGGCAGGCGGTGGGCTTCTGCCATGGCGTGATGAACACCGACAACATGTCGATCCTCGGGCTGACCATCGACTACGGGCCGTTTGGCTTTCTCGATGCCTTCGACCCCGGGCACGTCTGCAACCATTCCGACCACCAGGGCCGCTATGCCTACGCGCGCCAGCCCAACGTGGCCTTCTGGAACCTGCATGCCTTGGCCCAGGCGCTGCTCCCGCTGATCAACGAGCCTGATGAAGCGCTGGAGGCCTTGGAGGTCTACAAGACCGCCTTCCCGCGCGCGCTGGAGCAGAAGATGCGCGCCAAGCTCGGCCTCGCGACCGAACAAGACTCTGACCGCGACCTGATCGATGGGCTGCTCAAGCGCATGGCCGCTGACCGCAGCGACTTCAGCATCAGCTTCCGGCGGCTTGCTCAGTTCAGCACCACCGAGGGGGCGGTCAACTCGCCCCTGCGTGACCTGTTCATCGACCGCGAGGCCTTTGATGCCTGGGCCGCGCAATACAGCGCACGCCTTCGCGCAGAAGGCAGTGTCGACGCCGAGCGCAGCTTGCGAATGAACCGTGTCAACCCCAAGTACGTGCTTCGCAACCACCTCGCCGAAGTGGCGATCCGCGAGGCGCAGGCGGGCGATTTCTCGGAAACAGAGCGGCTGCTGAAAGTTCTGGAGCGCCCCTTCGACGAACAACCCGAACACGCGGCGTATGCCGACTTCCCGCCCGAGTGGGCGCAATCGATTGAGGTGTCTTGTTCATCATGAGCAAATACAAAGTTGAAAAGTCCGACGCTGAATGGCGCAACCAGCTCGACCCGATGCAGTACGAGGTCGCACGCCACGCCGCCACCGAGCGCGCCTTCACCGGCAAGTACTGGGACCATTTCAAGAACGGCCAGTACAACTGCATCGGCTGCGGCACGCCGCTGTTCAAGTCAGACACCAAGTTCGACGCCGGTTGCGGCTGGCCGAGCTACTGGGAGCCGGTCAACAGTGATGTGATCGAGCGCGTAGTCGACAAGGCGCACGGCATGGTGCGGGTGGAGGTTCGCTGCAACAACTGCGGTTCGCACCTCGGCCACGTGTTCGAAGACGGACCCGAGCCGACCGGGGAGCGGTTTTGCATTAACTCGGCTTCGATAGACTTCAAGCCCTCGCCCTGAGACGCCTTCACGCTCCCTCGAATGAAATTCCTCCTCGACTTCCTGCCCCTGCTGCTGTTTTTCGGCACTTTCAAATTTGCCGAGTCCCACAAGGAATGGGCCGCTGCTTTTGCGACCGACCACCTCGGGTTCATCGTCTCGGGCGGCGCGGTCGGGGTGGAAGAGGCGCCGGTGCTGCTGGCGACCTTGGTCGTGATCGCCGCCACGCTCGTGCAAGTGACCACGCTCAAACTGATGCGCCGCAAGATCGACCTGATGTTGTGGATCACGCTCGCGCTGGTGGTGGTGCTCGGCGGGGCCACCGTGTGGTTCAACAATGCCACCTTCATCAAGTGGAAACCCACGGCCGCCTTCTGGGCCATGGGCCTCGCGCTGTGGGTCAGCCAGGTGCTGTTCAAGAAGAACCTGTTGCAGTCGATGATCGGCGGTGAGCTCCAGTTGCCTGACACGGTGTGGTCGCGCCTCAACCTGCTGTGGGTAAGTTTCTTCGCGGTGATGGGCGTCATCAACCTCTACGTGGCCTTCAACTTCTCGACCTCGACCTGGGCCACCTTCAAGGTGTTTGGCGTCTACAGCCTGATGATCGTCTTCACCGTCGGCCAGGTGATCTACCTGAGCCGCTACATGAAAGACGAGACCGACAGCCCCAAGGCGCCCGCCGAAGAGAAAGCCTGATCCGCCATGGCCGTGACCGCCGAAGAGATCGACACCGCGCTGCGCGATGCGCTGCAACCGCAAAGCCTCGCCATCACCGATGACAGCGACCAGCACGCCGGCCACGCGGGCGCACGCGAAGGGCGTCATTTCAGCGTGCGCATCGTCAGCGATCGCTTCACCGATTTGTCACACGTGAAGCGACATCGCCTCGTATATGATGCCGTCCAACTTTTGATACCGCGCGGCATCCACGCGCTCGCCATCGAAGCCCGCGCTCCGGGCGAAAGCTGACACTGCGCAGCCGCCGGCCCACCGGCCACCACACCGCTGCACAGCCCGCCTCCCCTCTTCCGACCCATCCCGTTGAAAGGCACCAAGCCCATGAAGAAGCTGTCTCTCGCTGCCCGCACCTCGCTGTTGGCTGTCTCTGTCGCGCTGCTGTTCCCGCTGGCCGCACAAGCTCAAAACATCGCCATCGTGAACGGCAAACCGGTGCCCAAGGCTCGCGCCGAAACGCTGCTGCAACAAGCCACCAAGCAAGGCGGCCAACCGCGCACGCCGGAACTCGAAGCGCAGGTCAACGACGAAGTCGTGTTGCGCGAGATGTTCATGCAGGAAGCCGAGCGCCGCAAGCTGACCAGCTCGCCCGAGTACAAGGCCCAGATGGAGCTGGCCCGCCAGAGCATCCTGATCCGCGAGCTCTTCAACGACTACACCAAGAAGAACCCGATCGCCGACGCCGACATCAAGGCCGAGTATGACAAGTTCAAGGCGCAGTCGAGCGGCACCGAGTACCGCGCGCGCCACATCCTGGTCGAGAAGGAAGACGAAGCCAAGGCGCTGATCGCCCAGATCAAGGGCGGAGCCAAGTTCGACGAACTCGCCAAGAAGAGCTCGAAGGACCCGGGTTCGGGTGAAAAAGGGGGCGACCTCGACTGGGCCGCAGCCGACTCCTATGTGCCCGAGTTCTCGAAGGCCTTGTCGGCTCTGAAAAAGGGCGACATGACCGACACACCGGTCAAGTCGCAGTTCGGTTACCACATCATCAAGCTCGAAGACACGCGCGAGGCGCAGTTCCCGGGCCTGGACGAAGTGAAGCCGCAGATCCAGCAGCGCCTGGGCCAGCAGCGCCTCGCGAAATTCCGCGATGACATCAAAGCCAAGGCTAAGACCGATTACAAGTTCAGCAACTGATCTGCTGTATTGCTCAATCAAAAGGGGTGCCACTGGGCACCCTTTTTTTGCTTGTCAGGTTCGATTTACCGCCAAGGCGCCACGAACGCAAAGGTCGCAAAGAAAGACTGGATTGACTTGGCGACCTTTGCGTTCTTGGCGCCTTGGCGGTGAAAAGGCCTCACCCCAGCACTAACTCAAATCGACACGCCCCGCTTCGATCCGCAGCTGTCGGTCGCAACGCGCCGCAATCTCGCGGTCGTGGGTGACGAGCACGAGTGTCGTGCCGGCTTCGCGGTTGAGCTCGAACATCAGCTCCATCACCTTGCCGCCGGTGGCGAAGTCGAGGCTGCCGGTGGGTTCGTCCGCCAGCAGCACGGCGGGCTTCACGACGAAGGCGCGGGCGAGCGCCACGCGCTGTTGTTCACCGCCCGAGAGCACCTTGGGGTAGTGCGAGAGACGTTCGCCCAGGCCCACACGCTGCAGCATCTCGGTGGCCAAGGGACGTGCATCGTTGCGGCCTTGCAGCTCCAGCGGCAGCATCACGTTCTCCAGCGCCGTCAGGTTGCCGAGCAGCTGAAAACTCTGAAACACGAAGCCGACCTTCGCGGCACGCACGGCAGCACGGGCGTCTTCGTCGAGCACGAACAAATCGGTGCCGGCGAGGCGAACTGTTCCGGTGGTCGGTGTGTCCAAGCCGGCAATGATCGACAACAAGGTGCTCTTGCCCGAGCCGCTGGCGCCCACGATCGCCGCCGACTGCTGGGCCGGCAGGGTGAAGTCGATCTCATGGAGAATCGTCAGCAGGCCGCTCGAGTCCTGCACTTGTTTGGTGACACGCTCGACGGCAATGATGGGTTCAGACATGAATCGACTTGAGATGGTGTGGACGCGCAGAAAATTGCTGAGGCACTGTACCGTGCTTGCCCTTGCCGGCGCAGGCTTGCCCGGCAAAGCCGCAGGCGCGCAGGTGATCCTGGTGGTGGGCGACAGCCTGTCGGCCGAATATGGCCTGGAGCGAGGCAAAGGCTGGGTGACCTTGCTTGAGCAGCGCCTGGCAGCTGACAAGCTGCCGGCCACCGTCGTCAACGCGAGCATCAGCGGCGACACCACCTCGGGCGGGCGCTCGCGGCTGCCCACGTTGCTCAAGCAACACAAGCCGACGCTCGTGGTGCTGGAGCTGGGTGGCAACGACGCCCTGCGCGGCCTGCCCCTCAACATGACACGCGACAACCTGCTGGCCATGGCGCGCGCCGCGAAAGCGGCGGGTGCCAAGGTGCTGGTGGTCGGCATGCAGGTGCCGCCCAACTATGGGCGGCAGTACAGCGACGACTTTGCGGCGCTGTTCCAGAGCGTGGCCAAGGCGGAGAACGCCGCGCTCGTGCCCTTCTTGCTGAAGGGCGTGGCCGACGTGCCGAATGCCGAGGCCTTGTTCCAGCCCGACCGCATTCACCCGCGCGAACAGGCCCACCCGATCATGCTGGCCAATGTGTGGGTGGGGCTGAAGCCGCTGCTGCGCTGATCAGCGGCGCTCGCCGCCGCGCTCACCACGCTCGCCACGCTCTATACGTTCCACACGATCGTTCGAGCGTTCACGCTCTTCACGCACGCGCGGCGGCTGACGCACCTCGGGCTGCGGCTGGGCTTCACGCGGCGGGGGTGGCGGCGCCTGCGGGCGCTGCACCACCGGCGCGGGCGGGCGCACCACGGGCGGTGGCGGAGCCACCTGCACGGGCGCCGGCGCTGGTGCCTGCACCGCGCGTGGCGGTGGGCCGGGCATTTCATGGTGGCGCTTGCGCTCGTCAGGCGGGGGTGCCAGCGCGCGGTCGGTCACGATCGGGCGCGGTGGTGGCACACCCACCCGCGGCGGGTTGTTACCCTGGAAATCACCTTGCTGGGCCGGCGGCAAGGGGCGCACGCGTGGTGATTCAGGCTGCGGCGACGGCCTGTTGTTGCCGCGGCCCTCGTCGTTGTCGCGTGATTGCCAAACCGGAGGTCTTGCCTGTGGCGGGTTGTTGGCTCCAGGCGGTGGGGTGTCACGCCCACGGCGATCTCGGTCATCAGGCCGACCGACATTCGGGCCGTTGCCCTGCTCTCGCCCTCCCATGCCGGGCTGCTGCACCACCGGCGAAGGTCGGGTGATCTCACCAGGGCGCACACCCGGGCGAGAGACGCGCGGATCCACCACCTCGCGCGAGCCCGGTGTCCAGCGCGGCGGTGCCACGACCGGCGCATCGGCGCGTGGGCGGTCTCGCTGCATGTCGCGCAGGTCACGGTCGTTCACGGGGCGGAAAGCAGGCGCCACTGGCTGGCGGCGCTCGACCACGCTCGCCGGCACCACGGTCACTGCGTTCGGCCGGCCCCGGTTCACATAGCTCGCACCGGCCATGTATTGCCCGGGGTTGTTGATGATGACGTTGACATTGGTGATGTTGGTCACGTGGTTGCCGTTCACGTTGCGCACATAACGCGGGCTCACGCGGTAGCCCGGCACGTAGACCTCACGCGGGCCGAGCGGGAACCAGCCGACCGTGGGCGGGCGTCCCACCGTGACGGACACGCTCACATGGGGCCCACCCACCCACGCCACCAGCGCCGGCGCGTACACCGGCCGCGCCTCATAGCGCCCCGGTGTCCAGCACCAGTTGTTGCGGTGGTAAACCCAGCGTCCATAGTGGAAAGGGGCAAAGCCCCAGGGCGCGTCGTCGACCCAGGTCCAGCCCCAGGGCCTGACCCAGGCCCAATGGCCCATGCGGTACGGCGCCCAGCCGGGGGCGACGGTGACAGGAATCCACAGCGGGCCGTATTCGGTGTTCTGCTCCCAGCGGCCATAACGGTCGAGGTCTTCGACGCCGGTCATCTCGGGCGACACGTAGCGTGACGACACGCTGCGCTCTTCACGTGAGTCACGCGAGCCAACCCAGTCGCTGAAGTCGTCGCGCTGGGGGGTGCTGGTGGCGTACTGGGGCACCCCACGCTGCTTCCAGAACTCGACCCGCTGACCTTGTTGCACGGTCAGCGCCGTGCCGTCGTTTTCGTAGGTGATCTGGCCGCTGAGGGCGGTGGCGACGGTCGTGTCGTCGTTGCGGTCGAAGCGATAGTTGCCGCTGCGTTCGGTGCGAAAGCGCCCTTCGCCGGTGACGAGGTCGAACTCGCCGGCCGCTTCGCGCGTGCGCAAGCGGGCCGATACACTGCCGCTGTGCAGGTGCAGGCCCAGGCGATCGTCGTCGAGCTCTCGGATCTCCAACTCGGTGTTGGGGGCCACGCGCAACACGGTGGAGCCGATTCGCACTTCAGCGCGCCCATCGGCCTCGGTCGAGAGGCGGTCGCCGGAGGTGACAGGGCGGTTGCGGGTGGCGGGAATCCATTCGTTGCTGTCGGTGGCGTAGATCCAGACCTGCCCGTTGAGCTCGGCCAGGCGACCGGCACGCGAGGGCGGGTCGGGTTCGTCTGCCGCGCGGGCGGGCCACGCCAGCAGACTGAGCAACAGCAGGCCGAACAACAAACCCAACCATTGGGCGGGGGCGGGCCTGAGCTCGCGCGAGCGCGATGCGGCAATTTCCAGGTTTTTCGTAGGCATGTCTCGCTTTCGAGTGCGGTGAACCACCAGGGTTCCACCTACAACGTGCCGCGAGCGGGCCAGGCTGACGACAGAAACGTTTCTTCGCAAAACTCCCGGTTTTCAGTCGTCGTCCGCGGGGTCAAGATCGGGGAAAAGCACGCTCGTGAACCCGAATTGGCTGAAATCTCGCACCCGCATCGGGTAGAGCTTGCCGATCAGGTGGTCGCACTCGTGCTGCACCACCCGGGCGTGGAAGCCATCGGCCTCACGGTCGATCGGGCGGCCTTGCGGGTCGAAGCCGCTGTATCGAATGCGCGTAAAACGCGGCACCACGCCACGCAGGCCCGGCACTGAAAGGCAGCCCTCCCAGCCGTCTTCTTCGTCGTCAGACAGCGGCGTGATCTGCGGGTTGATGAGCACGGTTTCAGGCACGGGCGGCGCGTCGGGGTAACGGTCGTTACGCTTGAAGCCGAAGATCACCAGCGCGAGGTCAACACCGATCTGCGGTGCCGCCAGGCCCGCGCCGTGGGCCGCGTGCATGGTCTCGAACATATCGTCGATCAGGATTCGCAGCTCGGGCGTGTCGAACTGCTTCACCGGCTTGGCCACGCGCAACAAACGCGGGTCGCCCATCTTCAGGATTTCTCGAACGGTCATGGTCGCGATTCTGGTTCAAGAGGGGATGAGAGGCCACCCTCAGGGGCTCGGGCTTTTGTCGGCATTGTCGTTGAGCAGTCAGCGGCTTGTGATAGCTTCCGCCCTCTCAGTCACAACCTGACCCGCGCCCGATTCCCGCATGACACGCCTGCACGCCATTCGCTTGCGCAGCTGGTTGGTTCACCTCACGGTGGCCAGCTTGCTGCTGGCGCAATCGTTGGGCCTGCTGCACCGCTCGGTGCAGCAGCCTGCGGGCAGCAACACCGCCGTGGCCAGCACCGCGGGCCACGCGACCTCTGCACTGGGCGGCCTGTTCGCGGGCCACACGCTGGACACCGACTGCCGGCTGTTCGACCAGCTGGCCCACGCCGACCTCGCACCCTTGCCGGTGTCGGCCCTGCCCTGCGACTTCAGCACCGCACACCGCCTGGCCGTGGTGCCGTGCGGGCACCAGCCGGCGCTTGAGCGCAGCTACTGCGCACGCGCGCCACCCACGCTGGCCTGACGCGCCGGCGCGTCTCGCGCCCCTCCCCCGTCTTCGGCAGCCGCTGCGCGACGCGCGCGAGTTGCCGCATTGAGCCCGTGCAGTGCGCGCGGCTCTCACTCCCCGTATCCGAGAGACCTCTCATGCCATCCCACATTTCTTTGCGCCGCGCGGCGCTGGCCAGCGCCATCGGCGTGGCCTTTTCTTCCCTCGCACAAGCCCAGGGCGCCAGTACCACACTGCCCCCCGTCGTCGTCACCGGCAACCCCTTCGGCAGCCGCGATATCGCCACGCCCGTGAGCGTGCTCACCGGCGACGAGCTCACGTTGCGCCGCGGCAGCTCGCTGGGTGACACCTTGAACGGCACACCCGGCGTGTCGTCCAGCTATTTCGGGCCCAACGCCAACCGGCCGGTGATCCGCGGGCTCGACGGCGACCGCGTGCGCGTGCTCAGCAATGCCGGCGCGTCGCTCGACGCCTCCAGCCTGAGCTTCGACCACGCCGTGCCCATCGACCCGCTGTTCATCGAGCGGCTCGAAGTGTTGCGCGGCCCGGGCGCGCTCTTGTACGGTGGCAGCGCGGTGGGCGGTGTGGTCAACGCGCTCGACAACCGCATTCCACGCGAACGCATGAGCGGCGTCTCGGGTGTTGTCGAGGCCCGCCTGGGCGGCGCGCAAGGTGAACGTGGTGGTGCCGCGCTGGTCGAAGCAGGCAACGGGCAGTTCGTGCTGCACGCCGACGTCTTCGGCCGCAACACCAAAAACCTGCGCGTGCCCACCCACACGCCGCTGGCAGACGGCTCGCCGCTGCCCGAGACCGACCGCGTGCGCAACTCGGCCAGCCGCACGCACGGCGGTGCGCTCGGCGGCTCGGTCTTCTTCGACCGGGGCTACCTGGGGGTGTCGGTCGACACCTACGACAGCCGCTACGGCGTGGTGGTCGAGCCCGACGTCACCATCCAGATGAAGCGTGACCACGTCGGCCTGGCCGGTGAGGTGAGCTTCAGCGACGCCCCACTGCTCGGCCTGAAGGCACAACTCAACCACACCCGCTACGAGCATCAAGAGATCGAGGGCACAGGTGAGATCGGCACCACCTTCAAGACCTCGGGCGACGAGATTCGCATCGAAGCCCGGCACGCACCTCTCGGGCCGCTGCGCGGCATGTTCGGTGTGCAGCTCGAAGACTTCGACTTCTCGGCACTGGGTGAAGAAGCCTTCGTGCCCAGGACCCGCACCCGCAAGCAGGCGCTGTTCGCGCTGGAAGAACTGCCGTGGACGGGAGGCACCCTCTCGGCGGGCCTGCGGCTGGAGCGCAACAAGGTCAGCTCCGAGGGCGACGCCGATCCGCTGGACGCGAAATTCGGCCCCGCCGCCGAGCGCAGCTTCTCGCTGCGCAGCGCCTCGCTGTCGAACGTGTTCAAGCTGTCGCCGCAATGGTCGTTGTCAGGGGCGCTCAGCTTCAGCGAACGTGCGCCGACCTCGTTCGAGCTGTATGCCAACGGCGTGCACGCGGCCACCAGTGCCTATGAGCGCGGCGACACCACGCTCGCATCCGAACGCGGCAACAACCTCGATGTGGCGCTCGAATGGAAAGACGGCGCCAACCTGCTGCGCATCGGGGCCTTCCATGCGCGCTTCTCGCGTTTCATCGCATTGGAGGCCACCGGCAACGACGTGACGGTCGATGGCGAAGACTTCCCCGAGTACGAGTTCCGCTCGGTGCGGGCCCGCATGAACGGCATCGAGATCAACGGCAAACAACGCCTGCTCGAGGGCCCGGTGGCGCTCGACCTGTCGGGCAAGCTCGACCTCACCCGCGGCAGCAACCTCGACACCGGCCAGCCGCTGCCGCGTGTGGCGCCGCTGCGCGCCCTGGTCGGCGTGGATGCCAGCCATGGCCTGTGGGGCGGGCGCATCGAACTCGATCACGCGGCGCGGCAAACCCGAGTGCCTTCGACCGATACGCCCACGGCGAGCCACACGATGATCAACCTGTCGATCACTCGGCGTTTCACCGTGCAAGGCAGCGACGGGCTGTGGTTCTTGCAGCTCACCAACGCCGGCAACGAACTGGCCTACAACGCCGCCAGCATCCAGACCGTGCGTGAGCTGTCGCCGCTGCCGGGGCGGGCCTTGAAGACGGGGCTGCGTGTGAGCTTCTAGACGCTCGCGTGCGCGCTGCGGCGTCAGTTCTTGGGGGCTGGCGCCGCCCCGTTGACCGCTTGCGGTGGCACGCTGCTGATCTCGACGATCTTGATCTCGTCGCCTTCGAGCACGAGGCGCACGATCTCCAGCGTCTCGATGCTGTTGCCAGCGCGCCGCGACTGGTCGACGCGCACCGCGTTGCGGCACTCCAGCCGCAGGCTTTGCGACAAGGCGTCGGGGCGCCCGTCATTGCAACGGCGCTCGCCCTGGTAGCGCTGGGCGGCCTGCACCGCACGCGTCATCGATTCCATGTATTCATTGCGCCCGAGTTCGTGGCGGCCACGCTTGTCTACCAACAGGGATCTGAAATCCTTGGACAACAACCGACCGGCCGCGACCAGGTCGCGCTCGTTCACGGCGGCGTCGAAGCGGCGCAGGGTTTCTTGCGCACCCGCGGTGCTGAGGTCGCGCGTCTTGACCGGCGCCCATTTATCGGACGGCGCCTTGCCCTCGCAAGGCCGATCCTGAAACGTCGTCTTGCCGGCCTGGTTGGTGCAGGTCCAGGCCGCCTGGGCGGCCCAAGGCAGGCTGGCCATCAGCACGAGCAGGCTCGCCCGCACGGCGAGTTTGGACAGATGGGTGTGCTGCATGCTCGGGGCCTCTTCAAGTCATCAACGCTTGCACGCCAGCCGCTTGCCTTCACCACGGCTGATCACCAGGCCCTGGGCGGCAAGTTGTTCGACGGCGAAGACATTCGACTGCCGGCCATCATTAAGCGTCAACGCGTTTTGCGCCAGCGTGTAGAAGCCGCGCACGGGCTGCCCGTCCGAGGTGCCCGAGTAGGTGCCGTCTTGTACGAAGCTGAGGCTGAGGCCGCTGCCGGTCAGCGGGCCCTGGCAGTTCCAGGTTCCGAGCAACAGCCCCTCACGCGCCTTGTCGGGCGACACGCTCACTGCCGCCACGGCGGGCTCGTTCGTGGCCACGGCAGCAGCCGGCGGCGCGCTCGCGAGTGACGGCGTCCGTGGCTTGGCAGCAGGCCGCTGGGCCCACCACCAGCCCGCCAGGATCAACACCACCAGACCCAGCACCAGCCAAGGCTTTCTGCCGTAACCCGTGGGCTCGTCGTCATCTTCTTCGAGCACCACGATTTCGGGGGGTGCCTCGCGCTGGCGCAGCGAACGGTCGTACTGAGTGCGCCGCCGCGTGCTCGACAGCACGCTGGCCGCTTCTTTCAACGCCACCTGCTGGCCCGCGTCGAGGTCGGGAGCGGCCGCCGCCACGTCATAGGCCGCCTTGACCGCCTCCGGCGTCGCATCGGACGCCACGCCGAGGAGTTCGTACAAGGTCTTCTTGGTCGAAGCCCCCGTCGTCATGGTGTGATCTGGTGTGGCCATGCGTTGCGCGCACCTGCGGTGGAGAGAGGTTTTGAGTCTATGGCAGGTCACCGCCTGCCACACACCGGCTGGCGCCGATTCAGAGCCTTTCGTCCCCCGCAGGCAACAGGGCACGCAAGCCGGCCTCGTCGATCACCTCCACACCCAGCTCGCGTGCCTTGTCGAGCTTGCTGCCCGCCTCTTCGCCCGCCACCACGTAGGTGGTCTTCTTCGACACCGAGCCCGAGACCTTGCCGCCTGCGGCTTCGATCATTTCCTTGGCCTCGTCGCGGCTGAGCACGGGTAAGGTGCCGGTCAGCACGAAGGTCTTGCCGGCCAGCGGCTTCGGCGCCAGGTCACCTTCACCATCGTGCTCGGCCCAGGTGATGCCTGAGGCGCGCAGCTGCTCAACCACCTCGCGGTTGTGCGGCTGCTCGAAGAAGGTGCGAATGCTTTGCGCCACGATCGGGCCGACGTCGTTGACCTCCAGCAGCTGCTCGATGCTCGCGTCCATGATGCGATCGAGCGAGCCAAAGTGTTTGGCCAGGTCCTTGGCGGTGGTCTCGCCGATCTGGCGGATGCCGAGTGAATACAGAAAGCGTGCGAGCGTCGTGCGCTTGCTTTTTTCCAGCCCGGCGAGCAGGTTCTGCGCGCTCTTCTCGCCCATGCGGTCGAGGGTGCTGAGGCTGGCGAGCCCCAGCTTGTAGAGGTCGGGCAGGCTGTGCACCACCTGCGCTTCGATCAGCTGGTCGACCAGCTTGTCGCCCAGGCCTTCCACATCCATCGCGCGCCGGCCGGCGTAGTGCAAGATGGCCTGCTTGCGCTGTGCCGGGCAGAACAGGCCGCCGCTGCAGCGCCAATCGGCACCTCCTTCTTCGCGGGCGATGCCGCTGCCGCAGACCGGGCATTTGCCGCCCAGGCGCTGGTACAGGTCGAAGGGCTCGCCCACGTCGGCAGCGCGCTTGTCGAGCACCACGCTCACCACCTCGGGGATCACGTCGCCCGCACGGCGCACGACCACCGTGTCGCCGATGCGCACGTCCTTGCGGCGGGTTTCGTCTTCGTTGTGCAGCGTGGCGTTGCTCACCGTGGTGCCGCCCACAAAGACCGGCTCCAGCTTGGCCACGGGCGTGAGCTTGCCGGTGCGGCCGACCTGGATGTCGATGTCGCGCACCACCGTCATCTGCTCTTGTGCCGGGTACTTGTGGGCCACCGCCCAGCGCGGCTCGCGTGACACGAAGCCGAGCTTCTTTTGCAGCTCGCGCGAGTTGACCTTGTAGACCACACCGTCGATGTCGAATGAGAAGCCGTCGCGCTTCTCGCCCATCGCCTGGTGAAAAGCCACCAGGCCCACGGCACCCTGCGTCACCGTTCGGTCACTGCAGACCGGCAGACCCAAGGCAGACAGCGTATCGAGCATCGCGCTGTGCGTGGGCGGGATCTCCCAGCCCTGCACGTCCCCCAAGCCGTAGGCAAAGAAGCTGAGCGGACGTTTGGCCGCGATGGCCGGGTCGAGCTGGCGCACCGCACCGGCCGCCGCATTGCGCGGGTTGACGAAGGTCTTTTCGTTCTTGGCGCCTTGTGCGATCAGCTCGCGCTGGCGTTCGTTGAGCGCTTCGAACTGGTCGCGGCTCATGTAGACCTCACCGCGCACTTCGAGCACAGGCGCGGCCACGCCGTTCAATCGCAGCGGGATCTGCCCGATGGTGCGAATGTTCTGTGTGACGTCTTCGCCCTTCTCCCCATCACCGCGCGTGGCGGCTTGCACCAGCACACCGCTTTCGTAACGCAGGTTGATGGCCAGGCCATCGAACTTCAGCTCGGCGGCGTATTCAACCGGCGGGTCTTCGGGCGTCAACGCCAGCTCACGCCGCACGCGGGCGTCGAAGGAGAGTGCACCGCTGGACTCGGTGTCGGTCTCGGTGCGAATGCTCAGCATCGGCACTGCATGCAAGACCGGCACAAAACCGTCGAGCACCTTGCCAATGACTCGCTGCGTGGGCGAGTCGGGCGTCAGCAGCTCGGGGTGAGCGGCCTCGATGGCCTGCAGCTCCTGGAACAGCCGGTCGTATTCGGCATCCGGGAGCTGCGGGTCGTCGAGCACGTAGTAGCGATGAGCGTGATGGTTGAGCTGCGTGCGCAGCTCAGCGGCGCGGCGTTCGGTGGCGTCGGCGGTCGATGTCATGCCGCGATTCTGCGACGAACGGCTACTTGGGCGCCACGCAGGCCGACGGGCGAATGCTCGGCTCGACGCTCACCCCGGTGTCTTTCGCGGCGTCTTCGCGCACCAGCTCGGTAAAGCAGCGGCCGGTGCTGGCCAGGCCCGAGTTGGCGACGTAACTGCGGCCGGCCTCGGGCACGAAGCCCAGCCAGGCGCCACAGGTGTAGACCACGTTGTAGCCCTCCGAGCGGATGCTCGCTCCGAACGAGATGCGCTGCCCCACCGGCACGTTCACCACGTTGGTGTTGGCGACGGTGTCGAGTCGGTAGACCTTGCCGTCCTTGCACATCAGCGGGCTGCCTAGGCCCAGAAAGCGCACCGGCGCCATCACTTCATTGGGGGCCGGCTGATACGGCATCGCGCCGCAGCCACTCAACAGTGCCACCACGCCACCCGCAACCAGCCAAGGTTTGATCGTCATGTGGGGCTCCCGGTTACTTGGCGGTGGGCGCGGGTTTGACCAGCGCGTCGAGTTCATCGAGCACGGTCTGCGTCTGCATCGAACCGTTGCGCGGCTGATCCAGCGTCAGCATGAAAGCCGAGGCGCTGGGCTTGTTGCCGAGCGCGCCCACGCGGGGCAGCTGGGCGGGCCGGTCGGTCGCTGCAGCGTGCAGGCTTTCGAAGATCACGAAGTGCGGCTTGCCGTTTTGTTTGGCGAGTTCGGCGCAGCGGTAAAGCGCGTACTTCTGAACCGTCTCTGACGCGATGAACCCATTGCCGTGAAAGTCCACTTTCTGCAGCTTGCCAGGCCCGGCCTGGTCGACGTGTCCGCCGGTGAGGCCGGCGCCACCATATCGTGTGGCGCAGCCCGCCAAGGCGCAGCCCATCACGACGATTGCGATGATGTGTTTCAAAGTTTTCCCTCCCCGGCCTTTTTGATATCGCTTCAACCAACCCCTGGCCAGAGGGTCGAGCGGCTTTCCGTATGTTCAGCTGAACAGGCGCCGCGCGGCTGCCGAGCCTGCTGCCAGGTCGCGGCCCTCCAGCGCGTCGTACAGCCGGTTCAGTTCGTTCCCGATGGTGGCAAAACCCTGCGGGCTGAGCGGCTGGCCGTTGTCGTCAACGATGCCGGCGTCCATGCCGAGCGACAAGGCTTGCGCGCTGGCCTGCCAGGCGATGAAGGGGTCGGCCGCTGGGTCGGTTTGGGGCACGTCGAAGCTGAGCGTCACGTCGCGCACGGCCGCCTGGTTGGGGTCGTCGGCCAGGGCCGCTTGTGAGTCGAAGGTGAGCGTGAGCACGGGCGGCGCGCCGTCTTCGGTAGACGGCAGCACCAGACGGCCCGGCACCATGCCGGCCACGAAACCATGGCGTGCAGCGTGCTGCTGGATGTAGCCCACGCTCCAGGCGGCCGATCGGGCCTTCAGGTGCACGGCCAGCTGCGCGTCGCATTGGCCGGCAAAGGCGTCGAGTTCGCGGGCGCGGTTGGCGGCGTCGAGCATGTCGGGGAAGTCGGCCATGGCTCCGATGGCGTCGGCGAACGGCTCGATCTTCTGCACGAACTCGGAGTACTCGATCTCGTTCATCGCGCCCGTGCGGTTGGCCAACTGCACACCCGCCTGGATCTCGCTGTAGTGCTGGCCGGGAAGTGGTGCTTCCCACTCGCCGGTCTCGGCGTTCAGGCCCTCGATCAAGAAGGGCTTGCTGCCCGCACGGCGTGTGGGCGGCTGGTACGCCAAGACCATCTCGCCACTCACGGGCGCTTCGAGCGTGAGGGTGGCAATGGCGTCGATGAGGGCATCGATGCGCAGGCTGGCGCGGCGCGGCAGCGCCATCGGCAGCGGTGCCTCGGGCTCATCTGCCGAGCCGGATGCCGAGCCGGAAGTGGGCTCGACGCGCTCGGCCGAGGTGCCATCGAGCACCGGCTCACGCGGCTCCACCGGCGCTTGTTCGGCTCGCTTAGGGCCGGCCTTGCGGGCTTGCCAGGCACCGTGCGCCACGATGCCGGCCAGCACCACGCCGCCCAAACACGCCAACGCAATCGTGAGACTGTTCATCGTGCCGGGTGGGTGTGCAGGCTCAGGCCGCTTCGGCCAGGGTGACCGCAGCTTCCATGTCGACCGCCACGATGCGCGACACGCCCTGCTCCTGCATGGTCACGCCGATCAGCTGCTCGGCCATTTCCATCGCGATCTTGTTGTGGCTGATGAAGAGGAACTGCGTGCCCTTGCTCATCTCCTTCACCAGCTTGGCGTAGCGCTCGGTGTTGGCGTCGTCGAGCGGCGCGTCCACTTCGTCCAGCAAGCAAAACGGCGCGGGGTTGAGCTGGAAAATCGCAAACACCAGCGCGATGGCGGTGAGCGCCTTCTCGCCACCCGAGAGAAGGTGGATGGTGCTGTTCTTCTTGCCCGGCGGCTGGGCCATCACCTGCACGCCGGCATCCAGAATTTCGTCGCCTGTCATCACCAGCCGGGCTTGGCCACCACCGAAGAGACTGGGGAACATGCGGCCGAAGTGTTCGTTGACCTGGTTGAAGGTGTTGCCCAGCAGGTCGCGCGTTTCCAGGTCGATCTTGTGGATGGCGCCTTCGAGCGTGGTGATGGCTTCGTTGAGGTCGGCGTTTTGCGCGTCGAGGAAGGCCTTGCGTTCGCGTGACGTGGTCAACTCGTCGAGCGCGGCGAGGTTGACCGCGCCCAGCGCGTTGATATCGCGGTTGATCCGGTCGATCTCGCCCTGCATGCC
>NZ_JANOCG010000439.1:0-29016 GCF_031412075.1 Rhizobacter sp. | reverse complement strand
GCCTGCAGCGAAACGGCTTTGTGCTCGGCGTGCAGCTGGCCATCCCGTCGCAAGGGGTCACTGCGCTGGTCGGCGCCTCGGGCTGCGGCAAGACCACCGTGCTGCGCGCGCTGGCCGGGCTGGAGCGTGTCGCTGGGCGTGTGGCGATCGACGGCGAGCTGTGGCAAGACGACGCCACCGGCCGCTTCGTGCCCACGCACCAGCGTTCGCTCGGTTATGTGATCCAGGAGTCGGCGCTGTTCCCGCACCTCGACGTGCGCGGCAACCTGCACTACGGTCGCCAACGCAGTGCCGGTGAGTCGCAGCGCATTGCGCTCGACAGCGTGGTCGAGCTGCTGGGCATCGGTCATTTGCTGTCGCGCTCTCCCGCCACGCTGTCGGGCGGCGAACGCCAGCGGGTGGCGATCGCGCGTGCGCTGGCCACCGGCCCTCAGCTCTTGTTGATGGACGAGCCGCTTGCCGCACTCGACCCGGCGCGCAAGGCCGAGATCCTGCCCTACCTGGAGCAGCTGCACCGCGAGCTGTCGATGCCCATCGTCTACGTGACGCATGCGATGGACGAAGCCGCCCGCCTGGCCGACCACCTGGTGCTGCTGCGCGAGGGCCGCGTCGAAGCGGCCGGACCGCTGGGCGAGCTGATGTCGCGCACCGACCTGTCGCTGAGCCGGCAAGACGAAGCCGGCGTGGTGATCGACGCCCAGGTGGTGGAGCACGACGCCCAGCACGGCCTCACCCACATCGGCCAGCACGGCGCCATGTTGTGGGTGGGTGGCGCGAGCGCGCAGCCGGGTCAGCGTGTGCGTGCGCGTGTGCTGGCGCGCGACGTGAGCGTGACGCGCCAGCCACCCGTCGAAACCAGCATCCTGAATGTGTTGCCGGTGGTGCTGGAAGAGCTGCAGCGCGACCGCACCACCGCACTCCTGCGCTTGCGGGTGAGCGGCAGCCCGCCCGATCAGGCCTGGGCGCTGCTTGCGCGCATCACCAGCAAGAGCTGCGATGCGCTGGCCTTGCAGGCGGGCGACGCGCTGTATGCGCAGATCAAGGGTGTGGCGCTGATGTGAGCCGCCTTCTGGTCACACGCACGAGCGTGATCAAGGCCCGCACTCTGGTCGTTTGAATTCGGTTCGCCCTGAACGCTCAAGGCACGTTGTCCGTCTCACGCACCATGAGCACGGGCACCGGGCTGGCGCGCAGCACCAGCTCGGCGTCACTGCCCATGGCCAGGCGCTTCATGCCGCGCCGGCCGTGGGTGCCCATCACAATGAGCCGGCATTGACTCTGGCGCACCTGGTCCAGGATGGTGTCGGCCACCGTCTCCTGCTGGATGTCGCGCAGCAGCGTGTCGACTTCCAGGCCCGCCGCGAGCACGTGGCCGCGCGCCTGGGCCAGCAGCTCTTCGCCTCGCGTGCGCATCAGCGCCAGGGTTTGCACATAGGCCGGTGCGGGCGCCATTTCCAGCATGGGGAAGTTGTCGACGATGTGCAGCAGCACCAGCCGCGAGCCCAGGTGCCGGGCCAGGGCCATCGCTTCTTGCAGGCCGCGCAGCGAAGGGGCGCTGCCGTCGATGGGGACAAGAATGCGGTCGTACATGAGCGGCTCTCCTGGGTGGGCCATGGCTCACTGTCGGCGTGCGGCCGTGTCGCAGGCTTGAGCCAGCTCAAACGCCGGCCTTGTCGTGCGCTGCAGAAGCCTTCTCAGCGCCCGGAGGGTGTGGGCTGCTTGAAGCCGGCCTTTAGCGCGCGCTGCTTCAGCCAGCCCCAGTAGCGCACCGGCATCAGCCGGGCCATCAGGTCGAGCACCACCGCGTCGCTGCCGATGCGGATGCGCAGCTCGCCGCGGTCGAGCCCTTGCACGATGCGCTGGGCGGCCTGCTCGGGCGTGGTGTGCACTGCTTGCACAAAAGCGTCGGCGGCGGTGCGCTGCATGGCGTCGTCGATGCCGCTGGCGCGGCGTGCGCTGTGGGCAATGTGAGTGCGGATGCCGCCCGGGTGCACCGCGACCACACGTACCGAGGTGTTCTCGAGCTCGTGGCGCAGCGCATCGGTGAAGCCGCGCACCGCGAACTTGCTGGCCGCATACGCCGTCTGCCCGGCCGGGGCGACGAAGCCGAACACGCTCGACAGGTTGACCACATGTGCCTCGGGCTCGCGCAGCAGCAGCGGCAAGAAGGCGCGGGTCATGTTGACCACGCCCCAGAAGTTGATGCCGAAGAGCCACTGGAAATCGGCATCGCTGAGCTGCCTGAACTCGCCCATCAGCGCCACGCCGGCGTTGTTGACCAGCAGGCTCGCGCGGCCGTGCTCGGCCTGCACGGCGGCGGGCAGGGCGGCCACCGCGCTCGCGTCGGCCACGTCGAGCCGGTGTTCGCTCACCTTCACGCCCAGCGCACGGGCGTCGCGCGCCGATTCGGCCAGGCGTTCGGGGTCGATGTCGCACAGCGCCAGCGCACAGCCGCGCCCGGCCAGCTGCAGCACCAGGCTGCGGCCGATGCCGCTGCCCGCGCCGGTGACGACGGCCACGCGGCCTTGGAGGGGTGTGTTCATGTCGGAGCCTGCAGAGTTGCCTCAATCTAAGGTGGCCACCTTACCGCGTCATCAGGGCTTGCCCGGTGCTGCGCTGTGGTGATGCGGTGACAATCCGGCGCCATGCGCAAGACCCCAGCGACCACCCGCGAACGTGTGCTCCAGACTTGCCGACGGCTTTTCAACGAGCGCGGCCCGAGTGCGGTCACCACCGCCGAGATCGCGGCCGCGGTGGGCATCAACGAAGGCAACCTGTACTACTACTTCAAGAAAAAAGAGCAGATCGTGCTGGCGCTGTTCGACCAATTCGAAGCGGCGCTGGCCGAGCTGGGGCAGGCGCAACTCGCCGGACGAGGCCGCGACCCGGCCGACGACGATGGCCTCATGGCGTTTTTCAAGCTGGCCTGGGATTGGCGCTTTTTCTACCGCGACGCGCCCACGCTGTACCAGATCGCGCCCGAGCTGCGCTCGCGCAACAAGTCGGCGGCACAAAGCTCGCACGAGCGCACACGCCGGCTGCTGCAACACATGGTCGAACAAGGCCGCCTGATCGCCAACCCGGTGGTACTGGAGCGCCTGGTCGTCAACACCTGGATCGTGGCCACCTTCTGGATCGAATACCTGCAGGTGAGCCAGGGCGTGACGCGCGTGACGCGCAAGCACCTGGAAGCGGGCTATGTGCAGGTGCAGGCCTTGTACTGGCCTTATGTGCCCGAGGGCACCCCCTCGCGCGGCCCGCGCTGGACGTAAAAAAACCCTGACGCTGTCTCGGCTCACCGGGTGAGGCAACCTTTGGCAGGTGCTGGCAGCTTCTTGCCAGCACATGGTGCTGCGGCGATCATCGCCCCATCATTCCGTGAGTCCGCCGGGCTCGTTGTTCCCACCCCAGGAGAGAACATGCTCGACGCAACGCGCGAAATCGTGGATGGCCTGATGCAACCACTGGCCACGATCTCACCCAAGTACTTCTACGACGCCCGGGGTTCGGTGCTGTTCGAAGAGATCACGCGACTGCCCGAGTACTACCCCACCCGCACCGAACGCAACATCATGCAGTGCCACGGCGCCGAGATCGCGCGCCGCGTGGGGCCGGGCCGCACGGTCATCGAGCCGGGTGCGGGCAGCTGCGAAAAGGCGCGCGAGCTGTGCGAGGCCATTGCGGCGTCGCGCTTTGTAGCGCTCGACATTTCTGAAGAGTTCCTGCACCAGTCGGTGGCGCGGCTGCGCGCCGAGATGCCGGCGCTCGATGTGCGTGCGGTGGCGGCCGACCTGTCGGCGGAGTTTGTATTGCCGCCCGAGGTGCCGCTGGAGAAGCGGCTGGTGTATTACCCCGGCTCGTCGATCGGCAACTTCGACCCGCCGCAGGCGCTCGGGCTGCTCACCCGCATGCGGCACCTGCTGCAGGATGACGGCGCGCTGCTGATCGGTGTCGACTTGCGCAAGGAGGTGGCGGTGCTCGAAGCCGCCTACGACGACGCGGCCGGTGTCACCGCAGCCTTCAACCTCAATGTGCTGACCCACCTCAACCGCCTGATCGGCAGCGACTTTTCACTGAGCGACTGGCGGCACCGGGCCTTCTACAACGCCAGTGCCTCGCGCATCGAGATGCACCTGGAAGCGGTGGCCGACTGCGCCGTGCACTGGGCGGGCGGTGGTCGTGCCTTTGCGCGCGGCGAGCGCATCCACACCGAGAACAGCTACAAGGTCGACATCGAAGGGTTTGTCCATCAGCTCGACGAAGCAGGCTTCAAACGTTCGGTGGTCTGGACGGATGAGCGCCGCTGGTTCGCCGTGGTGCTGGCCAGCCCCTGAGCACTGAAGCCACGATGCGGAACGCCGATCGACTCACCCAGCACTACCGCCAGGTGCGTGCGCAAACGCAGGCCCTGGTGGCGCCACTCTCCGCCGAAGACTGCGCTGCGCAGTCGATGCCCGAAGCCAGCCCGGCCAAGTGGCACCTGGCGCACACCAGCTGGTTCTTCGAGACCTTCGTGCTCGAACGCTGGGAGCCCGGGTTTCGGCCTTTCGATGCGGCGTTTCGGGTGCTCTTCAATTCGTACTACAACGCGGTGGGCGACAAACACCCGCGCCCCCAGCGTGGCCTGCTGACGCGACCTGGGCTCGATCGGGTCTTGGCCTACCGCGCCGATGTCGACGCCCGCATGAAGCGCCTGCTCGCCACGGTCGATGCGCCAATGCTGGCGCTGGTGGAGCTGGGCCTGCACCACGAGCAGCAGCACCAGGAGTTGTTGCTGACCGACATCCAGCATCTGTTGTCGTGCCACCCGCTGCTGCCGGCGTATGACGAGGCGGCGGCGCGCGCGCCGGGCGCGTCGGCCTTGCAGTGGCTCGCCTTCGACGAAGGCCTGGCGGAAATCGGCCACGCCGGCGAGGGCTTCGCGTTCGACAACGAGAGCCCGCGCCACCGCGTGTTCTTGCCGGCGTATGAACTGGCCTCGCGCCTGGTCAACAACGGTGAGTACGCGGCCTTCATCGACGCGGGCGGCTACCGCGAGCCCGCGCTGTGGTTGTCGGAAGGCTGGGACTGGTTGCAGGCACACGGCCGCGAACACCCGCTGTACTGGCGCCGCGGCGCGCAGGGCTGGAGCGAGTTCACGCTGCGTGGGCTGCACGCGCTCGACGGCCATGCAGCCGTGACGCACCTGTCGTACTACGAAGCCGAGGCCTACGCCCGCTGGGCCCGGGCCCGCCTGCCCACCGAGGCCGAGTGGGAACACGCCGCCGGCCACGCCGGCCTGCAACAAATGGACGACACCTGCTGGCAATGGACCGCCAGCGCCTACCTGCCATACCCCGGCTTCCGCGCGAGCGCCGGGGCGGTGGGTGAGTACAACGGCAAGTTCATGCTCAACCAGATGGTGTTGCGCGGTGGCTCGATTGCCACGCCACGCTCGCATGTGCGGGCGAGCTACCGCAACTTCTTTCCGGCCAGTGCGTGCTGGCAGTTCAGCGGGGTGCGGCTGGCGCGCTGACGCCGAAAGGCTGGATGCACGCGGAATGGTAGCGTTGTCATGCGGCGCTACACTGCCCCGATGACCCCGCCCGTCCCACCTCCTTCGCGCCGCCAGCGCCGCGGTGCGGGTGGTATCACCCTCGGTGACGTGGCGCGCCTGGCGGGGGTGTCGCCGATCACCGCCTCGCGAGCGCTCAACACGCCCGACCAGGTCGCCAAAGAAACTTTGGAGCGGGTGCGCGAGGCCGTTTCGCGCACCGGCTACGTGCCCAACCGCCTGGCCGGAGGCCTGGCCTCGGCCCGCAGCCGGCTGGTGGCGGCGGTGGTGCCGACCATCACCGGGCCGGTGTTCATGGAGATGGTGGAGTCGCTCACCGCGGCCTTGGCCGACGCCGGCTACCAGCTGATGCTGGGCCAGAGCGGCTACACCCCATCGCGAGAAGACGCGCTGCTCGACGCCATCATCGGCCGGCGGCCCGACGGCATCGTGCTCACCGGCATCATGCATTCGCCCGAGGGCCGGCGGCGCCTGCTGGCCAGCGGCATCCCGGTGGTGGAAACCTGGGACCTCACGCCCACGCCGATCGACATGCTGGTGGGTTTTTCTCACGTGCACGCAGGTGCCGCCGTGGCTCAGCACCTGCACGCGAAAGGCCGCCGCCGCGTCGCGCTTCTGAGTGGCGACGACGAGCGTGCGCAGCGCCGCAACCGTGGCTTCATCGACGAAGCGCTGCGCCTCGGCTTGGCGCGCAGCGAGGCCGACATCCCGGTGCGGCGTGTGCCTGCCCCCACCACGCTCGGCAGCGGCCGGGCTGGCCTGGCCGGGCTGCTGAATGAATCGCCTGAGATGGATGCCGTGTTTTGCAGCTCCGACCTGCTGGCCCTGGGCGTGCTCACCGAAGCGTCTGCCCGCGGCCTGGCGGTGCCGCGCCGCCTGGCGGTGATGGGTTTCGGTGACCTCGCTTTTGCCGGCGACACCCACCCCGCGCTCAGCACCGTGCGCATCGACGGCACCGCCATCGGCCAGCGTGCAGCGGGTTTCATCGTCGACCGCGCCGAAGGGCGGGGGGTGGGCGAGAAAGTGGTCGACCTCGGCTTCCAGATCGTCGAGCGCGCCAGTACCTAGGGTTTTTGGTGAGGTGCGGGCATTGCGCCTCAAAAAGGTAGCGCTACCATCGAGCCCTCTGACCGGGAAACTGCTCCATGAACGACACCCCCAAGATCACGGCCATGCGGGTCATCCCCGTGGCCGGCCGAGACTCGATGCTGCTCAACCTGAGTGGCGCGCACGCCCCCTTTTTCACTCGCAACCTGCTGCTGCTGACCGACAACGCCGGCCGCAGCGGTGTGGGCGAGGTGCCGGGCGGCGAGAAGATTCGCCAGACGCTGGAAGACGCGCGCACCCTCGTGGTCGGCCAGCCGGTGGGCGACGTGCAACGTGTGCTGACCAGCGTGCGCCAGAACTTTGCCGACCGCGATGCCGGTGGCCGCGGCCTGCAGACCTTCGACCTGCGCACCACCATCCACGTGGTCACCGCGATCGAGAGCTGCCTGCTCGACCTGCTGGGTCAACACCTCGAGCTGCCAGTCGCCGCGCTGCTCGGCGAAGGCCAGCAGCGCGACTCGGTCGAGATGCTGGGCTATCTGTTTTTCGTGGGCGACCGCACGCGGACCGATCTGCCGTATGCGAGCGAGGCCGCTGAACCCACCGAGGCCGACGACTGGCAGCGCCTGCGCCACCAGGCAGCGATGACACCCGAGGCCGTGGTGCGGCTGGCCGAAGCCGCGCGGGCGCGTTACGGCTTCAACGACTTCAAGCTCAAGGGCGGCGTGCTTGCTGGTGAAGCCGAGGTCGAGGCGGTGACGGCGCTGCACGAGCGCTTTCCGCAAGCGCGTGTCACGCTGGACCCGAACGGTGGCTGGCTGTTGAAAGACGCGATCCGCCTGATGCGCGACATGCACGGCGTCGTCGCCTATGCCGAAGACCCCTGCGGCGCCGAAGACGGCTTCTCCGGGCGCGAGGTGATGGCCGAGTTTCGCCGTGCCACCGGCCTGCCGACCGCCACCAACATGGTCGCCACCGACTGGCGCCAGTTCACGCATGCGCTCGCGCTGCAGTCGGTCGACATCCCGCTTGCCGACCCGCACTTCTGGACCATGGCCGGCTCGGTGCGCGTGGCGCAGACCTGCCGCGACTGGGGCCTCACCTGGGGCTCGCACTCCAACAACCACTTCGACGTGTCACTGGCGATGTTCACCCACGTGGGCGCCGCCGCGCCGGGCCGCGTGACGGCGATCGACACCCACTGGATCTGGCAGGACGGTCAGCAGCTGACCAAAGACCCGCTGCAGATCGTGGGCGGCCACGTGCAGGTGCCGAAGAAACCGGGGCTCGGTGTCGAGCTCGACATGGTGGAGGTGGACAAAGCGCATGCGCTGTACCAGCAGCACGGGCTGGGGGCGCGAGACGATGCGATCGCGATGCAGTACCTGATGCCGGGCTGGCAGTTCGACCCCAAGCGCCCCTGCCTGGTTCGCTAGGCGCAACGCCTTCCTTATGTGCTGGAGGAGACAGCAACCTGTGTGAACTATTACCAGCGCGGCGGTCGGGGGCGAGGTGAGCGCTGGAAAAGGGCGCGGCTTTCTGGAATGCTCGCGCCACGCAGTACACACCGCTTCTTCATGTTCAGGACTGGTCACCGTCACCTGCACAAGGACTTCGTCCTCAGTTGCAACCCCAAAAAAACCGTCGACGGCCGATTCCAGGCGAGCCTGGCGATCACCTACCTCGGTGGCGAGCGCACGCGCTCACAGCGGTTCATCGACATGGCCGATGTGTTCGACACCGAGGAAGAGGCTGCGGAGCACGCGCGCACCGTCGGCGTCGAATGGATCGAACGGCAGATCAGCGGCGGCTGAGGCCGGGGGTCGCGCAGGCGCTCAGGTGACCGGCGCGGGATTGAACAGCACCAGCGCGTTGTGCAGCTTCCAGTGTTCGGCCCAGGTTTTTTTGCGCCCGCTGGCCACGTCGAGCATCAGGCGGAAGAGTTCCCAGCCCACTTCTTCGATGCTCGCTTCGCCATCGGCGATGCGCCCCGCGTTCACGTCCATCAGGTCGTGCCAGCGGCGCGCGAGCTCGCTGCGGGTGGCCACCTTGATCACCGGCACTTCGGCCAAACCGTAAGGCGTGCCGCGGCCAGTGGTGAAGACGTGCAGGTTGATGCCCGCGGCCAACTGAAGCGTGCCGCAGATGAAATCGCTGGCCGGTGTCGCGGCGTAGACCAGGCCTTTTTGGCTGACCTTCTCGCCCGGTGACAACACACCCGAGATGGGCGCGCTGCCGCTCTTGACGATGGAGCCCATGGCCTTCTCGACGATGTTGGACAGGCCACCCTTCTTGTTGCCCGGCGTGGTGTTGGCGCTGCGGTCGACCAGGCCCTTGGCGAGGTAGGCGTCGTACCAGGCCATCTCGCGGATCATCGCGTCGGCCACCTCGGGGGTGCTGGCACGTGAGGTGAGTTGGTCGATGCCGTCGCGCACCTCGGTGGTCTCGCTGAACATCACGGTGGCGCCCGCGCGCACCAGCAGGTCGGTGCAAAAACCCACCGCCGGGTTGGCGGTGACGCCGCTGAAAGCATCGCTGCCGCCGCACTGCACACCCACCACCAACTCGCTGGCCGGCACGGTTTCGCGTTGTCGTGCGTTGAGGCGCTTGAGGTGGGCGTCGGCAGTCTTCATCACCGAATCGATCATCGACATGAAGCCGATGTGTGAATCGTCTTGCAGGCACACCACGTCGAGTTCGGGTGGTGTCGGGTTGCGCTCGTCGACGATGGAAAACGAGCCGGGCGGAAGCAGTCGTTCCGGCTGCAGCTTCTCGCAGCCCAGGCTCACCACCATCACCTCGCCGCCAAAGTTGGGGTTGAGGCTGATGTTGCGCAGCGTGCGGATCGGAATGATCGCGTCGGGCGCGTCGATGGCCACGCCGCAGCCGTAGGTGTGCTCCAGGCCGACGACATCGTCGACGTTCGGGTACTGGGGCAGCAGCTCGCTCTGGATGCGCTTGACGGCAAACTCCACCACGCCGGCCACACACTGCACGGTGGTGGTGATGGCGAGGATGTTGCGGCTGCCCACCGAGCCGTCGGCGTTGCGGTAGCCCTCGAAGGTGTAGCCGTCCAGCGGTGCGAGCGGTGGTGGTTTCACCGTCGCAATCGGCAGGCCTTCGAGCGAGCGGGCCTCGGGCATCTCCAGCAAGCGCTCATGCACCCAGCTGCCGGCTGGAATGGCGCGCACCGCGCGGCCGATGCTGACGTTGTAGCGGCGCACCGATTCGCCGGCCGCGATGTCGACCAGCGCCACCTTGTGGCCTTGCGGCACCTTGTCGACCAGCGTCAGGCCGTTGGGGAACACGGTGCCTGCCGGCAAGCCGCCGTCATTGGCCACGATCGCGACGTTGTCGCGCTCGTGCATGGTGATGCAGAGGGGCGGTCTCATGTTGTCGTCGCGCAACCGTATCACTCCGCCTTCACTTTCCCGTCCTTCACCACCTTCACCCACTTCGCCATTTCAGCGTTGCCAAAGGCGACAAACTGCGCCGGTGTGTTGGCGCTGTGCACCAGGCCCAGGCCGTCCATCTTGGCCTTGATCTCGGGCTGGGCCAGGATCTTCTCCACCTCGGCATTGAGGCGCTGCACGATGGCGGGTGGCGTGCCGGCCGGGGCGTACAGCGCTTGCCAGCTGGCCACGTCGAAGCCTGCGACGCCGGCTTCTTGCAGCGTGGGCACGGTGGGCAGCGCCGGGCTGCGTGTGGCCGAGGTGACGGCGAGCGCGCGCACCTTGCCGCTCTGGATGTGCGGCGCGGCGACGGTCACCGTCTCGAAGCTCATCGGGACCTGCCCGCCGATGACGTCTTGAATCGCCGGCGCGCTGCCCTTGTAGGGCACGTGCGTGAGCTCGGCACCAGCGAGCAGCTTGAACATCTCGCCCGACATGTGCTGCGAGCTGCCCTGGCCGGCGGACGCAAACGCGATGCTCCCCGGTTTGGCCGTGGCCGCCGCGATCAGGTCTTTGACGTTCTTGAACGGCTGCTCGGCGCCCACCAGCAGCACGTTGGAGATGCTGCCGAGCAGGATCACCGGCGCGAAATCGGTGGCCGCGTTGTAGGGCATCTTGGCTTGCAGCGCCGGGTTGATGGCGTGGCTTGCGATGGTGCCGAGCAGCAGGGTGTAGCCGTCGCCCGGCGACTTGGCCACCACGTCGGCACCGATCACGCCGCCGGCACCGGCCTTGTTCTCGACCACCACCGTCTGCTTGAGCACGCCTTGCAGCTTCTCGCCGAGGGTGCGGGCCAGGATGTCGGAGGTGCCGCCGGCGGCAAAAGGCACCACCAGGCGAATCGGCTTAGACGGCCAGGCGTCTTGCGCCCAGGCCAACGGGGCGTGGCTCAGGGCCAGCGCAGCGAGCAGAAGGTGGCGGCGGTTCATCGGGAGTCTCCTTGTCTGCGTGTGGGGATCAGCTTAAGCCTGCCAGGCCGGCGCGGGGGCACTGGAAAGTACCCCCGCGCATTGCACGGTCACCAGGCCATGCGCAGGCCCGCTTGAAGCACACGCTCTTCCAAGATGTAGTCCTTCAGGTCGCCGGTGGCCACCGAGAATCCGGCATACAGGAAGGTGTTCTTCGACAGTCCGTAACGCGCGGCGACTGCCGCCTTGCCCAGGGTGGCGGTCTGGCCGCTCGCGCTCTCGTACTTCACGCCCGAGTAGTTGACGCCCAGGGTCACGGGTGCCAACGGAATCTCCACACCCACGGTGTAGCCGTTGAGCTTCAACGCCGTGAAGCTGCCCCCACTGCGGGTGACGATGAGGTTGGCGCCCGTGAAGGCTCCGTTGCCGGCGCCGGTGGCCAGCTCGTCGTCACGCTGGATGCCGCCGAGCAACTTGACCGGGCCGAAGTTGTAGTTGGCCCCGATGGTGAGCGACTTGTTGGTCTGCTCGTCGGTGACGCGCGACAGGTTCCATTCGTACGACAGGGCCGCGTTGAAAGGTCCGGCGCCGTAGCCGAACTTCACGCCATGGAAGCGGTCGGCCGTGCCTTCGCCCGGGGCGAGCTGCGCGGTGGCGGTGAAGCCGCCGAGGTTGGGCGTCTGGTACTGGATCACGTTGTTGGCGCGCGGTGCGTTCAGCCAGAAGGGCAGGGCCCGGCCCGCATTGGTGACGCCCGTGCCCTGGTTGTTGACCAGCGCATTGCCGAACGGGTTGCTCAGGCCCATCACCGAGTCTTCGAGTACGTACTGGCGGCCCAGGCGCACTTCACCCAGGCTGCTGGACGACAAGCCCACGAACACCTGGCGACCGAAGGCGAGGCCACCTTGCGCGGCAGCGCCGGTGTCGGCGAGCAGGCCGCTTTCGAGTACGGCGTTGGCCTTCAGGCCACCGCCCAGGTCTTCGGCCACACGCACGCCCCAGCGCGAGCCGTTGAGGCCGTTCACCGTGCCGTCATTGAGGCGCCAGATGCTGGTGCCGCCGACGGCACTGCCGGCCTTGTGCTGGTTGACGGCCAGGTCGAGCAGGCCGTAGAGCGTGACGCTCGATTGCGCCTGCGCGGCGCCGGCGGCAAGCAGCACCGCAGTGGCCAGGATGGTTTTTTGATTTCGGTTCTGCATGTCTCTTCTCCTCGGGGTTGATGAAATGGGAACGGCCGTTGATCTCTGGTTTTCAGGCAAAGCGCTGCCCAGCCCGCGCGCGACGGCCCATGCGCGCGGGGTCTGAAAAAGGGTGTGGGGTGTGGGTCTGCGGGTCTTGCGAGTGGGGTGTCGCGCTGCGTGCTCAGGGCAGCTGAAGGGCTTCGACCCAGTTGGGGTCGCGCCCGACGTCGTGTTCGGAAATGAGGCTCAGCACGCCGCTACCGGGCTCGATGGCGTGCACGCCCACGCGGTGCGAAAGCTGCCCGGCTGCCACCAGGTGGCGGCCCGAGGGTGTGATCGCAAAGCCGCGGGGTTGCGCTTGCGTGGGGGTGTGGCCGACCAGGCTGAGCTGGCCGGTGCCGGCATGCACCGCAAACGCGGCCAAGGTGTTCGTGCGGCGTTCGCTGCTGTAGAGAAAGCGGCCGTCGGGTGTGAGGTGCAGGTCGGCGGCCCAGGCTTCGCCGTTGAACCCGGCGGGCAGCGTCGAGACGGTGTTCAGGTGCCACAGCGTGCCGCCTTCGCGGTCGAAGGCCAGCACGTCGATGCTGGCGTCGAGCTCGTTGAGCAGGTAGACGAAGGGCGCGCCGGGGTGGAAGACGAAGTGGCGCGGGCCCGCTTCGGGCCGCAGCGCAAGCACCGGCGGCAGGTTGGGCACCAGTTCGCCATCGGCCGCGTTGAACATGAACTGCAACACCTGCCCGGCACCCAAAGACGTGGCAAACACGAAGCGGTTGCTCGGGTCGCTGTACGCCGCATGCGCCTTCGGGCCGGTGGGGATGATTTGTTTCGCGGGTTGCGGCAGGCCGTCGGCCCCGACGGGGCTCAGCGCCACCAGGTTGCCGCCATACGAGGCACTGAACAGCCAGCGCCCGCTGGCATCGAGCGCGATGTTGGCCATGCTCGCCGGCAGTGCGGCCTCGCCCAGGCGGGTCAGCTGGCCGCTGCGGGCGTCGATGCCGAGCGCCACCACCGCCAGCGGCTCGCTGCGCCGCGCGACGTACAGAAAGCGCTGGTCGCGGCTCAGCGCCATCGGCATCAGCATGCCGCCGATCACGAGGGTCTGCAGGGTGGACAAGGCGCCGCTGCGCTCGTCGAGCTGCAGCACCGAGATGCTGCCGCTTTCGGCGTTGCTGACGTAGATGACCGTCGTCATGTCACTTCAACAGCAGGTTGGGCAACCACATGGCGAAGCCCGGCACGTAGGTCACGAGCATCAGCGCGAAGATCAGCGCGCCGTAGAACGGCCAGATGGTCTTCATCACGTCGCCCACCGAGATGCCACCGATGGCGCAGCCCACGAACTGCGTGGTGCCCACCGGTGGGGTGTTGAGGCCAAGCGCGCAGTTGAGCAGCAGCACGATGCCGAACTGCTCGGTCGTCATGCCGTACTGCTGGCAGATGGGCAGGAAGATCGGCGTGCAGATCAGGATCGTCGCCGCCATGTCGAGGAAGGTGCCCAGCACGAACAGGATGATGTTGACCCACAGGAAGATCACCCACGGCGTGGTGGTCATCGACGACAGCCAGGTGCCGGTGAGCTCGGCCACGCCGTACAGCCCGATCAGGTAGCCGAACATCGAGCTGATGCCGATCAGCAGCAGCACGGTGCCGGTGGTTTTCACCGCCTTGGCCGCGGCCTTGAGGAATTGCTCGCGCGTCAGCTTGCGGTAGACGATGGCCGCCAGGAAGAGCGCCCACAGCACCGCGACAGAGGCCGACTCGGTGGCGGTGAAGGCCCCCGAGAGAATGCCCACCATGATGATCACCACCACCAGCAGGCCCGGCAGCGATTGTGCGAACGACTTGCCGACGATGGCCCAGCCCGGGAAGGTGCCGGCCGGGTAACCGCGCTTGACCGCCACGGCGTAAGCGGCGGCCAGGTTGCACAGCGTGAGGATGATCGCCGGCACGATGCCCGCGAGGATGAGTGCCGCAATGCTCACCTTGCCGCTGGCGGCCAGCGCAAAGATGATGAGGTTGTGCGAGGTCGGCATCAGCGCGCCGACCAGCGAGGCATGTGTGGTCACGTTGACCGCGTAGTCGGCGTCGTAGCCTTCCTTCTTCATCTGCGGGATCAGCACCGAGCCCATGGCCGAGACGTCGGCCACCGGTGAGCCGGAGACGCCGCCGAAGAGCGTGCAGGCAATCACGTTGCTCATGCCGAGCCCGCCGCGCACGTGGCCGGCCAGTGACTTGGCCAGCGCGATGATGCGGTCGGCGATGCCGCCGTACATCATGATCTCGCCGGCGAAGATGAAGAAGGGAATCGCCAGGAACGAGAACGGGTTCATGCCCGAAATCATTTGCTGGAAGCCCACCGCGAGCGGCAGGCCCTCATAAAGAATCGCGGCGAGCGAAGACAACCCGATCGAGAACGCCACCGGCACGCCGAGCAGCAGCAGCAGCACGAAGCTGATGCAGAGAATGGTCAATGCCATGAAGGAACAACCTCTTCACCGCGCCACAAGGCGATGATGTGTTCAACAGAAAACATGGCCACCAGCACGCCCGCCAAGGCAGGCGGTGCGTACTTGAAGGCCTCGGAAACACCCAGCGTCGGGATCTTGTAGCCCGACACACTTTCGGCCAGCAGCGCGCAGTTCCACGCCATCACCAGGCCGAAGACGAGCACCAGCGCGTGGATCAGCAGCTCCATCTTCAGGCGCAGCTTTTCGGGTGCCAGCACCAGCAGTGACTCCAGCCCGATGTGCCCCGCGTCGCGCACACCCACCGCCATGCCGAGCATGGTCACGTAGAGCACCAGCAGCACCGCTGCGCTTTCGGCCCAGGTGGGGGTGTCGTTGAGGATGTAGCGGCCAAACACCTGGTAGAGCACGGCGATGACCAGGAGCACGAGACCGCCCACGCCAATGCGCAGGCAGAGCCGCGCGATGGCGGCACAGAGACGGGTGTACATCGGAGGAGCCTGGCTGCTGCGTGGGTTACTTGGTCTCGTTGATGCGCTTGACCATGTCTTGCAGCTTCGGGTCTTTGAGGTACTTGTCGTAGACCGGCTTCATGGCGCCCTGGAACGACGCCTTGTCGACATCGACGACCTGAGCGCCACCGGCGATCACGGTCGCGAGCGACTTGGCCTCGCGCTCGTCCCACAGCTTGCGCATGTAGGTGACCGACTCCTTCGCCGCGTCGCGGATGATCTTTTGCTCGGACGCGGGCAGCGTGTCCCACACCTTCTTCGAGAACAGCAAGATCTCGGGCGCCATCGAGTGCTCGGTCTTGTTGTAGTACTTGGCCACTTCGAAGTGGCGTGTGCTCTCGTAGCTCGGGTAGTTGTTTTCAGCCGCGTCGACCAGGCCGGTCTTGAGCGCGGTGTAGACCTCGCCGAAAGGCATCGGCGTGGCGTTGGCGCCCATCGCGCCCATCAGGTCGACCCACAGGTCGCTTTGCTGCACGCGGATCTTCATGCCCTTGGTGTCGGCAATGGTCTTGACCGGCTTCTTCACCGAGTAGATCGAGCGCGAACCCGAGTCGTAAAAGGCCAGGCCGACGAAGCCCTGGGCCTCGCAGTCTTTCAGAATCTCGTCGCCGATCGGGCCGTCGAGCACCTTGCGCATGTGGTCCGGCGAGCGGAACAGGAAGGGCATGGTCGGCACCATGGTGGCGGGGCAGATGTTGTTCATCGGGGCGACGTTCACGCGGGTCATGGCAAGCGCGCCGAGCTTGGTCTGCTCGATGGTGTCTTTTTCGGTGCCGAGTGCCGACTTGGCAAACACCTTCACTGTGTGCTTGCCGCCGGTGGCCTTGGCAATGGTCTCGCCCATGTGGCGCACGGCCAGCACGGTCGGGTAGTCGTCGGGGTGGATGTCGGACGAGCGCAGCTCCGCGGCCTGGGCCGGCTGGACGAGGGCCGTGCCGCTCAGTGCGAGCAGGGCGGCCAGTGCGATCTTTTGTTTCTTCATGTCATGTCTCCGTTGGGTGTGTTTGATGGGGTCACTCGATCGGGCCGGTGCGCACGAAGGCGCCGCCCTGGTACAGAACTGCCGGGTCGTTGAAATCCAGCGGGGCTTGCCGTGCTTCGACGGCGGCGCGGAATTTCTCCGAGCTGTCTTGCGGCCGGTAGCCGATGTGTCGCGCGGCCGTGTTGTCCCACCAGGTGGTGGTGTTGTCAGACATGCCGTAGATCACGCTGTGGCCGACCACCGGCGCCGTCAGGCTCGCGACGACGAGTCGCTCGAGGTCGTCGTAGCTCAGCCAGGTCGCGAGCATGCGGCGGTCTTTCGGCTCGGGGAAGGATGAGCCGATGCGCAGGCTCACGGTCTCGATGCTGTAACGGTCGAAGTAGAACTGCGCCAGGTTCTCGCCGTAGGCCTTGGAGATGCCGTAGTGGCCGTCGGGGCGCATCGGCGCCTTGGCGTCGATCACCTCGTCCTGGCGGTAGAAGCCGGTCACGTGGTTGGAGCTGGCGAACACGATGCGGCGCACGCCGTGCTGGCGCGCTGCTTCATACAGGTTGTAGGTGCCGACGATGTTGGCCTGCAGGATCAGGTCGAAGTGCTGCTCGGTCGACACGCCGCCCAGGTGCACCACGGCGTTCACACCTTCCAGCAGCGAGAGCATGCCGGCACGGTCTTCGAGCCGCACCGGGCGCAGCTCTTCGCCGGCGGCGGCTTGCCCCAAGTCGGCGATGTCGCTCAGGCGCAGCGTGTCGCAATAAGCCTTCAGGCGAGGGCGCAAGACCTGGCCCAGGCCGCCCGCGGCGCCAGTGAGCAGCAAGCGGGGAAAGCGCAGCGGGGTGGTGGCGACAGGCATGGCGGGGCTCGGAAGGGTGCGAAGACGGGAAACGGGGCGAATTGCAAGCTGCGTTGTAGGTTGTCGTACAACATTGTGGATCGTCGTTGATGGGTGTTCCCGCGTCAAGGCGGCTCAAGACCGGGCTTTCCCTGATTTCCGATACCTGCAAAGGGTTGCAGTTGTGGACGACGGAGCACAGGACGACACTCTCGCCTCAGTCATACGATGACGGATGACTGACAACTAGATCAACACCCATAGGAGACTCCCCATGAAGAGAAGAATGTTCGTGATGTCCGGCATCGCGCCGGTGGCGCTGACCGCCTGTGGCGGGGGCGCGGATGACCCGCAAACAGTGACTGACACCGCCGACAGCGGTGACCGTGCCCAGGCCTTGATGGCGGCCCCGCCGGCCCCAGCGCCCACCGGCCCGCAGGGGGCCGCGCTGGATGCGATGAAACGCGCCGCCAAGTTCATGAACGAAACCGTGTCGTACCGCGGCGGTTATGTGTGGCAATACCTGCCCGACCTGTCGGTGACCTGGGGTGAGATGCAGGCCAAGCGCACCATGTGCTGGATCCAGCCCCCGGGCACGCCGACCGCGGGGCATGCTTTTCTCGACGCGTACCACGCGACCGGCGACGAGACCTACTACAACGCGGCCTACCGCACCGCGAAAGCGCTGGTGGAAGCGCAACACGACGCCGGCGGCTGGAACTACATCCACGACTTCGCCGGCGAGCGCTCGCTCAAGCAGTGGTACCACACCATCGGCGCCAACGGCTGGCGGCTCGAGGAGTTCCAGCACTACTACGGCAACGCCACCTTCGACGATGCGGGCACCGCGGTGTCGTCGCAGTTCCTGCTGCGCGTTTACCTTGAAAAGCGCGACCCGCGCTTCAAGCGCGCGGTGCAGAAGGCGATCAGGTTCGTGCTCGCCGCGCAGTTCAACGGTGGTGTGGCCGACGGCGGCTGGCCGCAGCGCTGGCCGGTGAACCCGAACGCGATCTCGTCGATGCCGCTGCCCAACCCGCAGCAGCTGCCCGCCGATGCCCAGCAAGGCATGGAAGACGGCGACTACACCACCATGGTCACCTTCAACGACGACGTGGCGGGCGAGAACATCAAGTTCCTGCTGATGTGCGTGGTGGGCCTGGGCGAGACCCGGCTGATTCCGTACATCCACCGCGCCATGGAGTGCCTGCGCCGGCTGCAGCAGCCCGGGCCACAGGCCGGCTGGGGCCTGCAGCACCTGGCGACCGACCGTGACGGCCGCCCGGCCGGCGCGCCCGCCGGTGCACGCAGCTACGAGCCGCGCTCGCTGGCCACGCACACCACGCAGACCAATGTGCAGCAGCTGTTCAACTACTTCCGGCTCACCGGCGATCGCAAGTACCTGGCGCGTGTGCCCGAGGCGCTGGCCTGGCTGGCGACTTGCCGACTCACGCCGCAGCAGATTGCCGAGAACCCGCTGCTCAACGGCCGCACGCATCCGACCTTCATCGAACTCGGCACCAACGTCGGCCGCTTCGTGCACCGCTACGGCTCCAACATCTGGAACGGCGCGTACTACTTCAACCACGACCACCGGGCGACGCCCAGCCACTACTCGGCCGGGCGCAACATCAACATCGCGGGTATGCAGGCCACCTACGACCAGCTCAACGCGATGACCGATGCGCAGGTCGCCGAGCTGGTGGCGCGCTCACCGCTCAACACCACCAAGCCGCGCGCCTTGCCCAAGTACTTCTCGATCCGCGAGGTCGATTTCGGCGACCACTACGTCGGCGCGGTTATGACCACGCCGGTGCTCACCGAAGACGCTGCCCAGGCCGTGATCACTGACCTGGGCGACAAGAACCACTGGCTCACCCGGCTGCCGCTGGTCACCAACCCGTATGCCGGCAACGGGCCCGCCGCACCGTGGACGGGTAGTGAGTACATGAGCAAGCATGTGGGCGACATCTACGACACCTCGCCCTACGACGCAGTCGACCCGCCGCGCCTGCCGCCTTATGAAGTGAAGGAGCAGCCGCTGGGCATCTCCACCGCCAACTGGGTGTCGAACATGGGCAAGCTGATCTCGTTCGTGGCGCCTGTCAGCGCGAGTTGATCGACCCGTGAATGCCACATGAGAGCTCCATGAATGACCCCTGAGAGGGCGCATGCAGGAAAGCCCGGCCGGCCTATGGCGGCCGGGCTTGCTACATTCCCACCTGATGGCGTCGTCATACAACCAGGGCGCCACCCCGGAGAGAAAGAACATGAACGCGCCCACGCTGGCCCCCAGGCGGTCCAAGCCCCGCAACCTCGCACTCGACGTGGTCGATGGCATGACCGAGCGCGTGCGCAACGGGGCGCTGGCCGTGGGTGCCAAGCTGCCCACCGAGGCGGAGATCATGGAAGAGTTCGGCGTCAGCCGCACCGTGGTGCGCGAGGCGCTCTCGAAGCTGCAGGCCTCGGGCGTGGTGCAGACGCGCCACGGCGTGGGCACCTTCGTGGTGGGTGTTGGCGAGGCCAGCGCCTTTCGCATCGCCCCCGAGCAGATGGAGACGCTGCGCGACGTGATCGCGGTGCTCGAGCTGCGCATCGGCGTCGAGACCGAATCGGCCGGCCTGGCCGCGATGCGCCGCACCGACGCCAACCTGGCCGTGATGCGGCAGGCGCTCGACGAGTTTGCCGCCGCGGTGAGCGAGGGCCTCGACGCGGTGAATGCCGACTTCACCTTCCACTCCGAGATCGCCCGCGCCACGCAGAACCCGCGTTTTGCCGACCTGATGGGCGCCTTGGGCATGCAGGCCATCCCGCGCGCCCGCCTCGACCCGGCCAACCCGGATGACGCCGAGCGCCTGAGCTACCTGAAGGGAGTGAACGGCGAGCACGAGAGCATCTACCACGCGATCGCCGCCCAAGACGTCGAGGCCGCGCGTGCGGCCATGCGCACCCACCTCGTCAACAGCCGCGAGCGCCGCCGCCGCGCCGCTGCGCTGGCCGACGCTGCGCCTTGAAGCGCCCTCCAAAGGGGGCGTAGACGACAGGGGATAAGGAGTCGCCACATTGCGAAGCTCTTTAGGTAGTTGTACGATGACATACAACTAAAGCGCGGATCCCTCCGCCAACCCCCCCAGGAGACGCACGCATGAACATCAAGACCTTCGCCGCCGCCTTGCTTTTCGCAAGCGCCGCCGCCGCTCAAGCCCAGGGCTGGCAACCCGACAAGCCGATCCGCATCGTGGTGCCCTACCCGCCGGGCGGGTCGTCCGACATCATTGCGCGTGCCATCAGCCAGCCGTTGTCCGAGGCGCTGAAGCAGAACGTCATCGTCGACAACAAACCCGGCGCCAACGGCAACACCGGCAGCGACTCGGTGGCCAAGTCGCCCGCCGATGGGTTGACGCTCTTGATGTGCGACGTGGGCGCGCTCGCCATCTCGCCCTCGGTCTACCTGAAGCTGCCCTTCAACCCGTCGAAGGACCTGAAGGGCGTGGCCATGCTGGCCTACTCGCCCCACCTCCTGGTGGTGCACCCGTCGGTGAAGGCCAACAACCTGAAGGAGCTCGTCGCCCTGTCGCAAACCAGCAAGATCGACTTTGCCGTCACGGCCATGGGCAGCGCACCGCACCTGGCCGGCGTGGCGGTCGAGCGTGCGACCCAGGCCAAGTGGGAATACATCCCCTACAAGGGCGGCGCACAAGCGGTGGGCGACACCGTGGCCGGGCAGACGCACGTGGTGATGAACGGCATGCTGGCCACGCTGCCCTTTGTGCAGTCGGGCAAGCTGAAGGTGCTGGGCGTGTCGAAGAAAACACGCGTGCCGCTGCTGCCCGATGTGCCGACGATTGCCGAGCAGGGTATTGCCGGTTTCGAGTCGGGCACCTGGCAGGGCATGCTGGTGCCGGCGGGTACGCCGCAGGCGGTGGTAGATCGCCTGTCGGCCGAACTCATTCGCATCATCCAGTCACCCGAGATCAAGTCGCGCCTCGCGTCGCAAGGCGCTGAAGTGGCCACCATGACGCCGGCCGAGTTCGCGCCTTTCTTCGAGCGCGAGCGCACGAAGTGGGCCAAGGTCGTGGCCGATGGCAACGTGAAGCTCGACTGACCCCGCACCGACACAAGGACACACCATGAGAGAAAACCGCCTGCGAACGATGTGGAAGGCCGGTGAGGCCGCCATCAACGGCTGGCTCGCCATCCCCAGCAGCTTTTCGGCCGAGACCATGGCCCACCAGGGCTGGGACACGCTCACCATCGACCTGCAACACGGCGTGGTCGACTACCAGGCGATGGTGACGATGCTGCAAGCCATCTCGACCACGCCCACCGTGCCGGTGGTGCGTGTGCCGTGGCTGGAGCCCGGCATCCTGATGAAGACGCTCGACGCCGGCGCCTACGGCGTGATCTGCCCAATGGTGAGCACGCGCGAAGATGCCCAAAAGCTCGTGGCCTACACCAGCTATGCGCCCAAGGGCACACGCAGCTTCGGCCCGGTGCGCGCGCTGCTCTACGGTGGCGCCGACTACCCCGAGCATGCCAATGACACGATCGTGCGCTTCGCCATGATCGAGACCGCGCAGGCGCTCGACAACCTCGACGCCATCTTGAGCGTCGAAGGGCTGGACGCGATCTACATCGGCCCCTCGGACCTGTCGCTGGCACTCGGCTGCAAGCCCACCTTCGACGATGTGGACGAAAAGGCTGCACAAGCGATCGACCACATCCTCGAGCGCGCGAAGGCGCATGGCGTGGTCGCCGGCATCCACAACGGCGGGCCTGACGCGGCTTTGAAGCGCATCGCCAAGGGCTTCCAGTTCGTCACTGTCAGCTCCGACGCGCGCTTGATCGCAGCGGGTGCGCAAGCCATCGTCGGCAAGATGCGCGCGGGGCAGGTCAAGCCGGATGCCGGCGCTGGCTCTTACTGAAAACCACAAGGGACTGAAACATGAAGATCGGATTCATCGGCCTGGGCATCATGGGCGCACCGATGTGCGGCCACCTGATCGCGGCGGGGCACGAGTTGTTCATCCACACACGCAAGCCCGCGCCGGCTGACATCGCGGCGAAGGCCAAGGCCTGCGACAGCGCTGCGGCAGTCGCCCAGTTGGCCGAGGTCGTCATCCTGATGCTGCCCGACACGCCCGATGTGGAGTCGGTGCTGTTCGGCAAGCAGGGTGTGGCCGAAGGTTTGACCCAGGGCAAGACAGTCGTTGACATGAGCTCCATCTCGCCGATGGACACCAAGGCCTTCGCGAAGAAGATCGAGGCGCTGGGCTGCCACTATGTGGACGCGCCGGTGTCCGGTGGCGAGGTCGGTGCCAAGGCCGCGTCGCTCACCATCATGTGTGGCGGTACCGAGGCGGCCTTCGAACGTGTGAAGCCCTTGTTCGAGAAGATGGGCAAGAACATCACCCTCGTCGGCGGTGTGGGCGACGGCCAGACCTGCAAGGTCGCCAACCAGATCATCGTGGCGCTCAACATCGCGGCCGTGGGCGAAGCCCTGCTGTTTGCCAGCAAGGCCGGCGCCGACCCGGCCAAGGTTCGCCAGGCGCTGATGGGCGGCTTTGCCGCCAGTCGCATTCTCGAAGTGCATGGCGAACGCATGATCAAGCGCACGTTTGCGCCGGGCTTTCGCATCGGCCTGCACCAGAAGGACTTGAACCTTGCGCTGGCTGGCGCCAAGACGCTGGGTGTGGCGCTGCCGCAAACGGCGGGTGCGGCGCAGCTGATGCAAGCCTGCGCCGCCAACGGCATGGACCAGCTCGATCACTCGGCCTTGGTGAAGGCGCTCGAATTGATGGCGAACCACACGGTCGCGCCTGACCCCGCAGGTTGAGAATGGGGGCATGAGCCTGGATCCACGCGCCTTTTTGAGATCGCTGTTCGACGCGGCGATTGCCGCAGCACAACCCTCGCGCGAGATGGCGGCGCACCTGCCGCCACCGCCCAAGGGCCGCACCATCGTGATCGGCGCGGGCAAGGCGGGTGGGGCGATGGCGGCTGCCGTCGACGCGCTGTGGCCGCAAGGCGCGCCGCTCTCTGGCCTGGTCGTCACGCGCTATCACCATGTGCCGCCTGCCTACCAGCGGCAGCCCGGCCGCATCGAGGTGGTCGAAGCGGCGCACCCGGTGCCTGATGAAGCTGGTGCAAACGCCGCACGGCGGATCGTCGAGCTGACACGCGGCCTCACGGCCGACGACCTGGTGCTGTGCCTCATCTCCGGTGGCGGCTCGGCCTTGCTGAGCATGCCGGCCGAGGGCCTGACGCTCGCCGACAAGCAGCGCATCAACAAGGCCTTGCTGCACAGCGGCGCCAACATCACCGAGATGAACTGCGTGCGCAAGCACCTCTCGGCCATCAAGGGCGGGCGGCTGGCGGCGATGTGTGCGCCGGCACGCGTGCTCACGCTGTTGATTTCCGACGTGCCCGGTGACGACCCGAGCGTGATCGCCAGCGGCCCCACCGTGCCCGACGCCAGCACCTGCGCCGATGCGCTGGCCATCCTGCAGCGCTACCGCATCGACATTCCGGCCGCCGCGCTCGATGGTTTGCAACGCGGCGCCCTTGAAACCCCGAAGCCGGGCGATGCACGCTTCAACGGCCACGAGCTGCGCCTGATCGCCACCCCTCAGGCCAGCCTGCAGGCCGCCGCCGATGCAGCGCACACCGTGGGCGTGCACGCGCACATCCTGAGCGACGAGATCGAGGGCGAATCGCGCGAAGTCGGCAAGGTGCATGCGGCGATGGCGCGGGCGGTCGTGCGCCGCAACCAGCCGTTCACCAAACCCTGTGTCATCTTGAGCGGCGGCGAAACCACGGTGACCGTGAAACCCGGCGCCAACCCTGGCCGGGGCGGGCGTGCCACCGAGTTCCTGCTCGGCTGCGCGATCGCGCTGCAAGCCGAGCCCGGTGTGTGGGCGCTGGCGGGAGACACCGATGGCATCGACGGCGTGGAAAGCAACGCCGGCGCCATCGTCACCCCCACCACGCTGGCCCGCGCCGCGGCCCTGGGCCTGAAGGCGCAGGAGCGGCTCGATGGCAACGATGCCTGGCACTTTTTCGAGCCGCTGGGTGACCTGGTCATCACCGGGCCGACCTTCACCAACGTCAACGACTTTCGCGCGCTGCTGGTGTTGTAAAACCCCGCCGCCGACGCGGTGGCACGGCCATGCCTTTCCTGGGTGGCCACATCCTGTACGCTCACGGGCACCGTTAGGTCTGAACTTCGGGCGCAGACATCGGTCAGAGACAAGCGGACAGTGGGAAACACGCCGCCTTTTGTACAGCCCCTTGAGGGAGGTTCACGCAGCATGCAAAGAGAACCTCATGAAAACCAGAGACGTCGTCATCTTCACCGGCAAGCATTTCAAAGTGCCGCCGGGCATCCAACGCATTGACCACCGCGCCACCCACGGTTGGCAACTGCGCTACGGAGGCACCAAACTCTTTTCCGATGGCTCGCAAGACGGCAGCGGCGCGGCCGCCTCGCTGAAGCTGGCCACCGAAGAGTTGTTCAAGCGCATCGCCAAGCTGCCCGCGCCCTCGCGGCTGCAACGCGAGCCGAGCGAGAACAAGTCCACCGACTTGCCGGTCGGCATCTCGGGCCCGGTGGTGCGCTTGCGCCCGGGGGCCAAGGTGCGCGAGTGCAACCTGCTGGTGTCCTTGCCACGCTTCGGTGCCATTCCGCGCCGCAGCACGATCTACATCGGCAACGAAAACACCTACACCGAGCAGCGCTACCGGCGCGCGCTGGCGCGCGCCATCAAGCTGCGCGAAGAGGCCGAAGAGGCTTACCAGCGTGAAGCCACCCGCGTGAAACGGGCGGGTGCGCAGCTGATGATCGCCAAGCAGCAAGCCCGGCGCAGCGCCTCGGCGCGCTGAGCCGAACCTTTGGAAGGCTGAACCCAGCCCACCCGGCCGCCAGGCCGGGTGGGTTTCTGCGTGTCTGCCCTCTTGCTGCACATCGCCCAATCGACTAAAACCGAACGGATTCGTACAAAAACGAAAACGATTCGCACATGTTCGGCGCGCATTGTTTTTCGTTTCCAACAACCCTCAGGAGACAAACCATGCAGCGCAGCCGCCGCCAGTTCATCGCTTTTGCCAGCGTTTCAGCCAGTGTGTCCGCCATGGGGCTGACCGCTTGCAGCTCGATGGGCCCTGCGCCTTCGCCCAGCTTCACGCTCGGCATGTCTGACGGCACCCAGCTCTTCGTGCGCCGCTGGCTCGCCGTGAGCGGCACGCCCAAGGGCGTGGTGCAGGTGATCCACGGTGCCGCCGAGCACAGCGCGCGCTACGACCGATTTGCAAAACGCCTCAACCAGGACGGCTGGCTCGTGTATGCCGACGACCACCGTGGCCATGCCAACACCCGCGTGCGCACCAAGGCGCTGGGTGATGCCGGCCCCGATGCCTGGAACAAGTTCGTGAGCGACGAGCGTGAGCTCACCACCCACATCAACCAGCAGCACCCTGGGCTCAAGGTCTTCTTGCTCGGCCACAGCATGGGCTCGTTCATCGCGCAGGACTACGCCGCGCGTTACGGCAACGTGGTGGCTGGCGTGGTGCTCTCAGGCAGCAACGGCGTGCTCGCCAACGCCGACCAGACGGTGGCCGCGGTGAAAGACCTGGCGAAAAAAGACCCGCTCGGCCCCTCGCCGGTGTTTGCCTCGGTGTTCGAGTCGTTCAACAAACCCTTCACTGGCAAGGCCGGCTTCGAGTGGCTGAGCCGCGATGCGGTCGAGGTGAAAAAGTACGCCGACGACCCGAACTGCGGCTTCCCGTTCAGCAACGAGCTGGTGGCCGACTTTTTCGCCGGCCTGCGCGACCTGTGGAACCCGGCCAATGAAGCGCGCATCCCGAAGAACATGCCGTTTTACGTGGTCAGCGGCGACCAGGACCCGGTGGGCGGCAACACCGCCGGCCTCAAGCTGCTGCTGTCCAACTACCAGCGCTACGGCATCGCCGATGTGTCGCACAAGTTCTACCCGGGGGCGCGCCACGAGATCTTGAACGAGACCAACCGCGACGAGGTCGAGCGCGACATCGTGGGCTGGCTCAACGCCAAACGCGGCTGATGCGCTAGAACGGCATCAGTTCCAGGTTGAAGGCGCGCTCCAGCAACCACACGGCGGCCAGCGCTGCGATCAGCAGCGAGCCGCCGATGAAGATGAGCCGCTGGTAGACCCAGTGCCGGCGCAGGCTGTAGGCCAGCGGCAAAAACACCGCCACGATGGCGAGCTGGCCACATTCCACACCCAGGTTGAAGCCCACCAGCGCGAGCAGCAGCGCGTCGGGCGGCAGCCCCAGGTCGGCCAGCACGCTCGCAAAACCGAAGCCGTGGATCAGGCCGAAGCCAAACGCCACCAGCCAGCGCCGGCCCTGGAACACCGGCCACACGTTGTTGAGCGCGGCCAGCACGACCGAGGCCGCGATCGCCGACTCGACCAGGCGCGATGGCAGCGACACCCAACCCAGCGTGGCCAGCGACAGCGTGATCGAGTGCGCCACCGTGAAGGCGGTGACGATCTTGGCCACCTCCCAGAACGACGGGGCAAAACCGCTGGCCGCTTGCCAGCGCGGCTTGTGCCACACCAGCACCGAGGGCAGGAGCAGCGCGAGCAGGAACAGGATGTGGTCGAAGCCGATCCAGATGTGCCACACCCCCTCACGGCCGTAGTCGATGAACTGTGCGAACCAGCTCGCCGGCTCCGTCACCGCAAAAGTTTGTTGCGGCTTGTCGGGGCTGAACACGGCCGTGCGGGTGAGCCCGCCCGCGCTCAGCTTGAGCAGGCCGCGGTGCTGCGGGTCGATGTCTGCAAAGAGCCGGTAGCCGAGCGTGAGTTGGTTCAGCGGCGTGGGTGATGGCGGGCAGCTCACCTGGAGCTGCAGCACCGAGTAGGCGCCGTCGGTGTGGCGGTCGACCCGTTGCAGCGGCACGGTGATCTCGCATGCCGCGCCATTGCTCTGCAGCGCCAGGCGCGCCACCGCATAAGCGGCGATCTCGGCGTGTTTGGCGCGCGTTTCGCCCCAGGTGATGTTGCCGTCACCGTCGGCATCGAGGCCGATGGCGAAGTCGAGGTCGCGCAGGGCGATGTCCCATTGGCCGCTGACCCCTTTGTCGCTTACTTCGATGCTGAGGTAGCTGTCAGAGGGTTTGTGGGCCTGTGCCGGCAGCGCGAAAAAAAGGCCCGTGTACAGGGCGACGAGCCAGACGATGAGCGCGCGCATCACGCGCCTCCCTTCAGCCGGCGCACCAGCGTCTGCAAGGCCACACTTTCGATGCGCGACGACGCCATCCACTGCAACACCGGCTCGGCGGCCGCGGCCTGGCGCGCCGCGAGCGCCGCTTCGAGCAGGATGCGGGCGTCGGCCGGCTCGCGCTGCTCGGCGTAGTTTTGTTTCGCCAGCAGCAAGGCCGGCTCGGCCTGGTCGAGCACGCCCAGCACGAAGCGCGATTCTTCCTTCTGGTGGGTGGCGTCACCGCGCAGGCGGGCGGCCTCGAAGCGGGCGCCGAGGTCGCTTCGCCAGGCGGCCAATCGAGGGTCGTTCGAGGCCTTGGCCGCCAGCGCCAGGCGCAGCAGCAGCAGGTCGGAGCGCGCCTGGTCTTTCAGCAGCACCAGCACGTCGGCAGCGCGGCCCCGGTCGAGCAGGAAGTCGGCGTAGGCGGCCAGCAGATAGACGTCGGCCAGGCCCAGTGCGAGCGCGCGCTGGTAGGCGGCTTCGGCCTCGACCGGGCGGCCACGGCGGTCTTCGATTTCGCCCAGGCGGGTCAGGGCCCAGAGCTGCTCTTCGGGGGCGGCCTGGGGCGCTTGCGCCAAGGCGGCTCGCAGCATGGTGGCTGCTGCAGCGGCCTGGCCGGTGTGGGAGTCGACGTGCGCCAGGCAGGCCGCGCCGATGAGCGGTGTGGCCAGCGTGGCCACCTGCTGGCAGGCGCGGCGGGCGGCGGGGTAGTCGGCCCGCACCATCTGGATGGCCGCTTGCCAGGCCCAGGCTTCGCCGTTGTTCGGTTCTTGTTGCACTGCAGCGGCCAGGTCTGCCAGGGCGGCGTCGAACTGGTGGCTGAACTGCAGCAGGATGGCGCGCATCACCCGCACCGAGGCCGGCGGCTCAGGCAGTTGCCACCAGGGGGCCAGTGCCGCCTGGGCGTAACCGATGTAGCGGGGGTCGCCCTCGGCCAACACCTCGTCGTAATACCGGTGGGCCAGGCGCACGGCCGCGTCGACATCGTTGGGGTTGCGCGCGGCGGAGGCGCGCAGCTCGCGCAAGGCCTGCATGCGCGGGTCCGCGGCCCGGGCGGGCAGCACCTCGAGCACTTGTTGGTCGGAAGTGGGCGTGAATGGCGCCGCCAGCACACCCGCGCTTGCAACCAGCGGCAACAAGGGCAACAGCCACCAGCGGGAGGGGAGGTAGGGAAAACGCATAGGCCAATAGGTGCAAAGAGGGCGGGATGGTAGCAACGGCGCCACACAAACCTGGCGGGTCTTGGTTGAGAATGCCCCCCGGCCCTGTCAACCGAATGGGCTGTACACCGTTTTGGCTGGATCAGCTTGAAATCCGATGTCTGGGTCGGGGCTGATAACCAAGCGGCGGGCCTGCGTCGTTGTACAGACGCAAGCGACGCTGCATACCTGGCCAGTACACATTAACCTTTCAAGGAATTTACATGAGCAAGATCCTCTCGACTCTGATCGTCGCCGCTTTCGCCCTGACCGGCGTGGCCGCCCAAGCCGCTTCGCACGCTGGTGCAGCCCCCATGAAGGCCAGCGCTCCGGCTGCCGCCGCCAGCAAGGCCAAGGCCGCTGAGAAGAAGGCCGAAGCCAAGGCTGAGAAGAAGAAGGAAGAAGCCAAGAAGTAATTTCTTCGCTTCCTGCAAGAAGGGCAGACGCTCGAGCGTCTGCCCTTTTGCATTTCAGCGCCCACAATCCACGGCATGCGAATCGGTCTTCTCACCGGTGGGGGTGATGCTCCCGGGCTCAACGCGGTGATCCGGGCGGTCGCCAAGTCGTTGATCCGCCAAGGCGGCGCCGAGGTGCTGGGTGTGGAAGACGGTTACCTCGGCCTGATCGAGCGGCGCGTGCGTGCGCTCT
>NZ_JANOCG010000438.1:0-11823 GCF_031412075.1 Rhizobacter sp. | reverse complement strand
GACCGGCCTGGTGGTGGTGTGCATCACCTTCCTGACCATCATCTTTGGCGAGCTGGTGCCCAAGCGTGTGGGCCAGATGTACCCCGAAACCGTGGCACGGCTGGTGGCCTACCCGATGGAGTGGCTCTCGCTGGCCGCGCGCCCGTTCGTCAAGCTGCTCACCTGGTGCACCGAGGCCACCTTGCGCCTGATGGGCATACGAGGTGGGCCTGACCGCTCGGTGACGGAAGAAGAGATCGCCGCCAGCCTTGAAGAAGGCCTCGATGCCGGCGTGATCGAGGCCCAGGAGCACCAGATGGTGCGCAACGTGTTTCGCCTCGATGAACGTTCGGTCGGCTCGATGATGATCCCGCGCACCGACATCATCTGGCTCGACGCCGCGGCGCCGATCGAAGACGTGCTCGCCGCCATGGCGGATCAGGAGCACTCGCGCTACCCGGTGTGCCGCGGTGGGCTGACCGACGTGCTGGGTGTGGTCTCGGCACAGACGCTGCTGCAGCAGCAGCTGCAGGGCCAGCCCCTGTCGCTCACCGACAAGCTGCAGCCGCCGGTGTTCGTGCCCGAGACGCTGTCGGGCATGGAGCTGCTCGATCAGTTTCGTGCGTCGAGTGCGCAGCTGGTGTTCGTGGTGGACGAATACGGCGAAGTGCAAGGCGTGATCACCGTGCGCGATGTGCTGGAGGCCATCACCGGTGAGTTCACCACCCCCGCCGCCGATGACGCCTGGGCCATCCAGCGCGCCGATGGGAGCTGGCTGTTCGACGGCCTGATCCCGGTGCCTGAGCTCAAAGATCGCCTGGGCCTGAAAGAGCTGCCTGAAGAAGACCGCGGCCGCTACAACACGCTGGCCGGCATGGTGATGCTGCTCTTGGGCCGCCTGCCGCAGACCACCGATTCGGTGGAGTGGGAGGGCTGGCGCTTCGAAGTGGTCGACCTCGACGGCAAACGTGTCGACAAGGTGCTCGCCACGGCCTTGCAGCCGAGCGACATCCCGGCCTGATGGTGCCGCTGGCCGAGCTGTTGCGCCAGGCCGAACAAGCGGCCGAGCGCGACGAGCACGCCCGCGGCATCGAGCTGGCCCTGCGCGCCGAGGCGCTCGCCCGCGAGACCAGCGACGCACCCGGCCTGGCGCTGGCGCTGCGCCTGCTGGTCACGCTCAACAGCCGCGAAGGCCTGGCCGAGCAGGCGATTGCCGCGGGCCAGACGGTGCTGCCCATGCTGCGAGAAACCGGTGACGACGCGGCGCGTGCCGACGTGCTGTGCAACATGGCGATGGCCTTTCTCGACCTCGGCCTGAGCCATGAGGCGCTCGACCACATCAGTGAAAGTGTCGAAGCCGCCCGCGCCTGTGGCGATGCCCGCCTGCTGTGCCTGGCCTACAACCGCGTCGGCCTGGCCAAAGGCCACCTGGGCCGCTATGAAGAAGGTGAACGCTTCTTGGCCGATTCGCTGGCCATGGCGCGCGAGCTGCAAAACGAAGAAGAGATCTACCGCGCGCTCACCAACCTCGGCGTGGTGGCGTCGGATGCGTTTGACGCCTTCGAGTCGCGTGGTGACACCGCCGCGGCGTTGGAGGCCATCGAGCGCGCCTGCCGCCACGGCGAAGAGGCGCTGATCGTGGCCCGCCGTTCGGGCAATGCCTACCGGGAAGCCCTGACGCTGTCGAACCTGGGGCGCTACCTCGGGGTGAGCGGGCGCGAGCGCGCTGCCTCCACCTTGCTCGAACATGCCCGCGCGCTGGCGCTCGAGAACGACCACCGCGCGCTGGTGCTGGCCTGCGATGGCAACCGCGCCGAGCTGATGGTGCGCGAGAAGCGGCACGACGAAGCCATCCCGCTGCTGCGCGAGATCCTGGCCGGCGCGCAGGAGCTGTATGCCAATTCGATGGTGCAAGACACGCACCTGCAGCTGTACCTTGCGCACAAGGCGCGTGGCGACCTGGCCGAGGCGCTGACCCACCACGAGGCCTATCACGCGCTCATGAAAGAGCAGCTGGAGCAACGCAACGACGCGCAGTCGCGCTTGATGATGAACCGCCTCGAGCTCGACCAGGCCCTCTTCGGCGCCGAACGCTCGCGCATGCAGGCCGAGCTGCAGCGTGTGCGCGCCGAGCAGATGGCCGCCGAGGCCGAGCGCCTGCAGGCGCAGGCGCGTGAGCTGGGCCGCTACGTGCTGGCCGACCCGCTCACGGGCCTGGGCAACCGCCGCCAGGTGGAGCGCGAGCTGCCGCGCCTGCTGTCGCACAGCGAGCGCAGCGGTGAGCCGTTGGCCGTGGCGGTGCTCGACCTCGATCACTTCAAGCAGGTCAACGACCGTTTTGGCCACGCCGTCGGTGACGCGGTGCTGATGGCCGTGGCCGACCTGTTCCGCGCGCGCGTGCGTGGCGGCGACCTGATCGCCCGCATGGGCGGTGAAGAGTTTTTGATCGTGTTCGCCCATGCTTCGCTGGAATGGGCGCGCGAGGCCTGCGAGCGCCTGCGCGTGGCCGTCGAAGGGCATGACTGGGCGCAGATGGCACCGGGGTTGCAGCTCACGATCAGCATCGGCCTGTGCCTGGCCAGTGCGCAGCGCGACGGCACCCAATTGCTGGAGCAGGCCGACCTGGCGCTGTACCGAGCCAAAAACGAAGGCCGCAACCGGGTGTCGGTGGCGGCCTTGTAGCGCGCTTGGCTCGTGCGGTGTGTTGTCGCTATGCTGGCGGATCCTTCGCGACACCCCAACGACATGAGCGCACATCGGCAGCACCAGTCCGGCTTCGGCAACGAGTTTGCCAGCGAGGCCATCGCCGGTGCCTTGCCGGTGGGGCGCAACAGCCCGCAAAAAGCAGCCCACGGCCTGTTTGCCGAGCTGCTCAGCGGCACCGCTTTCACCGCGCCCCGGGCTGACAACCTGCGCAGCTGGCTGTACCGCCGCCAGCCCTCGGTGGTGGCCGGCGCCTACGCAGCGCTGCCGCACCCGTTTCTCAAGACGGGGGCCAAAGACGGCGTCACCACCCCGCCCGAGCCGATGCGCTGGGCGCCTGTACCTGTCCCTGAGGACCTAACCGACTTTGTCGAAGGCCTGCGCAGCATCGTCGTCAACGGTGACGCCGATGCGCAGACCGGCATCGCGGTGCATGTTTACGTGGCCAACCGCAGCATGACCGACAGCGCCTTCGTCAACGCCGATGGCGAGATGCTGCTGGTGCCGCAACAAGGTGCGATCACCGTCACCACCGAGCTGGGGGTGCTTGACGTGGCGCCGGGCGAAATCGTGGTGCTGCCACGAGGCATGGTGTTCAAGGTGGCCGTGCACGGTCCTTCGCGTGGCTACGTGTGCGAGAACTACGGCGCGGCTTTCCGGCTGCCCGAGCTGGGCCCGATCGGCAGCAACGGGCTGGCCAACCCGCGCGACTTCCTGGCGCCGGTGGCGGCGTTCGAAGAGGGCGCTGGAGCTTACCGGTTGATCAAGAAGTTCGGCGGTGCGCTGTGGGCGGCGCAGTTGCCTGCCACACCGTTCAACGTGGTGGCCTGGCACGGCAACCTGGTGCCCTGCAAGTACGACACCGCGCATTTCATGACCATCGGTTCGATCAGCTTCGACCACCCCGACCCGTCGATCTTCACCGTGCTCACTTCGCCCAGCGACACCCCGGGCACGGCCAACTGCGACTTCGTCATCTTCCCGCCGCGCTGGCTGGTGGCCGAAGACACCTTTCGCCCGCCCTGGTACCACCGCAACGTGATGAGCGAGTTCATGGGCCTGGTGCATGGCCAGTACGACGCCAAGGAACAAGGCTTCGTGCCCGGTGGCATGAGCCTGCACAACAGTTTCGTGCCCCACGGGCCCGACACCGAGGCATTCGACAAGGCCAGCGCAGCCCCGCTGGCGCCGCAAAAACTGGCCGACACGCTGGCCTTCATGTTCGAGAGTCGTTACCGCATGTTGCCGACCGGCTATGCGCTCAGCAGCGGCTTGTTGGACGCACGCTACGCCGAATGCTGGGCGGGGCTCAACAGAACGCCATAAGCGTGAACTGGGCCGCACGCCGCCCCTTGTTCGGCTCAAGCCCGAGCCCAAATGCGACGAAGAATGCGGGACTGGATGTTCTCGGAGCCCCGCATGTCTTCTTCCCCCTCGTTTGTCATGGATGCATCCACGCTGCGCGAGCGCCTGATGGCGCCCGAGCCCATGCCCCGCGTGACGGCGCTGCATGCGCTGGAAGGAGAGCTCGAGCTCGAACAAGGCGCGAGTCCGGCGCGGGTGGCCTTGGCGAGCGCTGCCGCGCGATTCGTCGAACGCGGCATCCCGTATTACTCGCTGCAAGACCCGCACTACCGTGCCTGGGTCAGCAAGGCGGTCTCCTACTGGGAGCGCCTGCAACAAAGCGGCCGCTGAAGCCTCAGGCAGGCATCTTCACGCCCGCATTGCGGGCCAGCGCCCAGAGGAAAAGCGCCAACCCGGCGCCACAGGCGATGCCGATGGCATCGGCACCCAGGTCCAGCCACTCGCTGCTGCGCCCCGGCACAAAGTACTGAGCCACCTCGATCAGCGCCCCCAGCGCCAACATCCCGGGCAACACGCCCCACAGCACCCGCTGATCCCCCGGGAAGCTCAGGCAGCCGATGAAGGTCAACGCGGCAAAGGCGACCAGGTGATTGAGCTTGTCCCAACCCAGGTCGACGTTTTGCGGCGGCGCGGGTGTGATCGCCAGATAACTCACCAAAACGATCAGCACGCACAGCAAAACTTGCCATGGCCGTTGGTTGTGCAGGGTGGCGGCCAGCCAGCGTGTCCAGAGGGGGGTGGGCAAGGGGGAGCTCATGAGGCGGGTCAGGTACGAGTTGGTTCGGTCAAACGGGCCAAATCCGCAGGGGGCCTGGCGCTGTGCGAGCCTACACTGGCCATGAGTCATTTCGACTAACCCGCCGGTTTGTTCTGAACAAGGGCCAGTCATGCGCCTGACGCCAGCACCGAGTGCGCACCCGCGAGGCCGGCTCGTGCTGGCGCTGGTGTTTGTGGCCGGGCTGTTGATCACGGTGGTGATCTTCCTGTACCTGCGTGGGGTCGAGTCCGAGCGGGTGCGCGCCCGCTTCGAGCGCGATACCGCCTTGCCCAGCGAGCTTCTCAAGCACAAGCTCGAAGAGGCGCTGTTGGTCACTCGCAGCCTGGGCCTCTTCGTGGCCACGTCGAGCGAGATGACGAGCGAGCGCTTCGCCGCATTTGTCAAACCGCTGATGCCGCCCGACAGCGAGATCGCCACCATCGCCTGGGTGCCCGAGGTGCCGAGCAGCCGTCGCGCCGAGGTCGAGCGCCAGATGAACGCCGACATCTTCGAGATCGGCGCGAACAAGGCCCGGATCCGCGCCCAGCCGCGCAACGTTTACTACCCGATGCGCCTGCTGGAAGTGTCGCGACCACAGGAAACCCGCCCCGTGTTGGGCTTCGACATGGGCAGCACCCCGGACCGCCTGCAGACCCTGGAACGTGCGCGCGACAGCGGGCAGGTCGCCGGCAGCCTGCCCATCGTGCTGGTAGGCAACCAGAAGCCCGGCTTCTTTGCGGTCGCGCCGGTGTACCAGCTTGGGTTGCCTACGGCGTCGGTGGCCGAGCGGCGGGCCGCTTTGCGGGGCTTTGCCTTGGTGGTGTTCCAGTCCGACAGGGTGGTGCGCCGGGCCTTCGGCGACAGCGGCTTGCAAGGCCTGAACTTCGACCTCATCGACCCGCAGGCACCGGAAAGCCGACGCACGATCTTTCGGCAGGAGTCGCCCCGATCTGCCACGCGCATGCGCCTGGGCACCGGTGCAGCGGACTTGAGCGTCAACTACAGCTATGACTTCGGCGGGCGCGAGTGGCGCACCGTTTTTTCACCCAGCGACGCCTACCTGCGCGTCAACGATTCGCAGGGCTATTGGCTGGTGCTGCCCGCTGGTTTGTTGCTCAGCCTCATCCTCGTGACTTATCTCAGGTCAAGCTTCAGCCAACAGTCGCGGCTGGAGGCGCAGGTTGCCGAGCGCACCCAACTGCTGAAGCAAGAGACCCTGCGGGTGCGTGAAAGTGGGGAGCGCTACCGCACGCTGTTCGAGCGCGCGCCCGAGGCGCTGTTGATCCTCGATGTCGACGAATGGGTGTGGGCGGCGGCCAACCCCAAGGCGAGCGAGATGACGGGCTACCCGCTGCAAACCTTGTTGAAGATGACGCCCGAGCAGCTCTACGCCGGCACCCAGGCCGACGGGCAAGACCTCGGCCAGAGCCTGCACTCCAACAACGAGCGTGTGCTGGCCGGTGAAGAGCTGACCTTCGAGCGCGCGCTGGTGCGCGCCGATGGCTCGATGGTGCTCTGCGAAGTGCGCACAGTGAGGCTGCCCGACCCCACACGCCGGCTCATCCGCGGCAGCTTCATCGACATCACCGAGCGGCGTCGCGCGCAACAAGAGCTGGCCGCGCACCGCGAGCGCCTGGAGGAGCTGGTCGCCGAGAGAACGCGCGCGCTGGAAGTGGTGCTCCACCAGGCCGAGGCGGCCAACCAGGCCAAGAGCACCTTCCTCGCCAACATGAGCCATGAGATTCGCACGCCGATGAACGCCATCATCGGGCTCACCCACCTGCTGCGCCGCGACCGCCCTGCGCCGGGGCAGGCGGAGCGGCTCGACAAGATCCAGTTTGCCGCCACGCATTTGCTGTCGATCATCAACGACGTGCTCGACATCTCCAAGATCGAGGCCGGCAAGCTCGAGCTCGAAGACACCAGCTTCCACATGGGCGCCATCCTCGACCACGTGCGCTCGCTGGTCGCCGAGCAGGCGCAGGCCAAGGGCCTGGTGATCGAGGTCGATGGCGGGCAGGTGCCGATCTGGCTGCGCGGCGACCCGACACGGCTGCGCCAGGCGCTGCTCAACTACAGCAGCAACGCCGTCAAGTTCACCGAACGCGGCGTGATCACCCTGCGTGCGGTTCTGCTGGCCGACCACGGCAAGGAGCTGAGGGTCCGTTTCGAAGTACAGGACAGCGGCATCGGCATTGCGGCAGGCAAGCTGCCGAGCCTGTTCCAGGCTTTCGAGCAGGCCGACACATCGACCACGCGCCAGTACGGCGGTACCGGGCTCGGCCTGGCCATCACCCGGCGCCTGGCGCTGCTGATGGGTGGCGAGGCGGGGGCTGAAAGCGAGCCCGGCCGCGGCAGCACGTTCTGGTTCACCGCCCGCTTGCGGCGCGCTGAAGACCCCATGCCGCCCAATGCCCGCGAGCGGGTTGGCGACGATGGCGAGGCCGAGTTGCGTCGCCTGCACAGCGGTGCCCGGCTGCTGCTGGCCGAAGACGACGCGATCAACCAGGAGGTGGCCCTCGCCCTGCTGGAAAGTGCCGGGCTGGTGGTTGACGTGGCCAACAATGGCTTCGAGGCGGTCGAGATGGCAAGCGCCACCGACTACGACCTGATCCTGATGGACATGCAGATGCCCCTGGTCGATGGCCCGACAGCCACTCGCGCCATCCGCCAGGAGCCCGGCCGGGCCCACACGCCCATTCTGGCGATGACGGCCAATGCCTACAGCGAAGACCGCCTCATCTGCCAAGACGCCGGCATGAACGACTTCGTGACCAAGCCGGTGAACCCCAATGCGTTCTACAAGGTTTTGTGCAAGTGGTTGACCCAGGCCGCAGCCGAGCGTCGAGCAGGGCCAGGCTAGTGCCAAAGAAAAAGGGCCTGCGCATGAGCAGGCCCTTTTCGGTATTGGTGCCGGTGAAAGGAGTCGAACCCTCGACCTTCGCATTACGAATGCGCTGCTCTACCAACTGAGCTACACCGGCAGGTGAAGCCCGCGATTATAGCGGGGGCTTGTGTGAGTAAGCTGCAGGGCAGGTTCATTCACAGTCGTGGGCGGCATCGGAGGCAAAAGCTTATGGAAGCGATTGAAAAGCGGCGCCGGTACTGGCAGGCGACTCTGCGGGTCACCGGAGTGCTTTTGGTGGTCTGGTTCTGCGTGACCTTCGGGGTCGGCTACTTTGCCCGGGACCTCACGTTTGCCTTCTTCGGATGGCCCTTCAGCTTCTGGGTGGCGGCGCAAGGTGCGCTCATCGTCTACCTGCTCATCATCGGCATCTACGCACACTGCATGGACCGCCTGGACCGGCAACACGGGGTCGCGGAAGAAGGGTAATGCCGCTAAGCGTAGGTGATCCACGAAGCCTGATCGGGGTGATCGAGGTGGGGCAGCGTGTTGTAGGTCACGAGCATGTGTCGCTTCGGCGTGAATGCGAACTCGGTCACCGAGCTGTTGCGGATGCGCAGGTTGAGCTCGATGGTCGCTTCGGCCGACATGCCCAGCACCTGGCCCACGGCGGTGGAGATCGGCCCACCGCTGGAGACGATCAGCACGTTCTTCGTGTGATGGTGTTCGCGCACGTGGTCGAGCGCGCCGGTGATGCCGGCCAGCCAGTCGGCATAGGTGGGCATGCCCTCGGGCTGCACGCTGCCGGCCATCCATTGCGTCAGGCCGTCACGCAACAGGCGGAAGTGGTGCCGCACCAGCTCGGGCGAAGTCGGTTTGGGCAGCGGCTCGGGGTGCACGGCGGTCACCACGGCCTTGCTGTCGTACTCGTTCAGGCCGGGCCACGAAAGCGGCTCGGGCTGCCACTGCATGCCTTGTGCGATGCCGGCCAGCGACTCGACCTGCCGCTGCAGCGTGCCCACCAGGGCGGCGTCGAAGCGCAGGCCCTTGTGTCGGAAGTACTCGCCGAGCTTCACGCACTGGCGGTGGCCCAGATCGCTCAGCTGGTCGTAGTTGTCGGCGCCGAACGAGGCCTGGCCGTGGCGGACGAGGTAGAGGCTGCCCATCTCAGGCCTGGGGGCTGGCCTGGTGGTAGGCGGTCACACGATCGACCTCGTTCTTCGACCCCAGCACCACGCTCACCCGCTGGTGCAGCTTGTCGGGGGTGACGTCGAGCATGCGTTGCTGCGTGTTGGTGGCCGCGCCACCAGCCTGCTCGATCAGGAACGACATCGGGTTGGCCTCGTACATCAGGCGCAGCTTGCCGGCCTTGTCGGGCTCGCGCTGGTCCCAGGGGTACATGAAGACACCGCCGCGGGTCAGGATGCGGTGCACGTCGGCCACCATGCTGGCGATCCAGCGCATGTTGAAGTCTTTGCCGCGCGGGCCGCTCTTGCCGGCCAGGCACTCGTCGATGTAGCGCTTCATGGGCGGCGCCCAGTGGCGCATGTTGCTCATGTTGATGGCAAATTCTTTGGTGTCTTCGGGAATCTGCACACCGTCTTGCGTGAGCACCCACGAGCCTTGCTCACGGTCGAGCGTGAACATGGCCACGCCGTCACCCACCGTCAGCACGAGCGTGGTCTGCGGCCCGTAGACGCAGTAGCCGGCGGCCACTTGCTGCTTGCCGGCTTGCAGGAAGTCGCTCTCGCTCACGCCCTCGTGGCCGTCGGGCTTCTTGAGCACCGAAAAGATGGTGCCGATGCTCACGTTGACGTCGATGTTCGACGAGCCGTCGAGCGGGTCGAACAGCAGCAGGTATTCGCCTTGCGGGTAGCGGTTGGGCACCACGTAGATGCCTTCCATTTCTTCGCTGGCCAAGGCGGCGAGCGCACCGCCCCAGTCGTTGGCCTCGATCAGCACTTCGTTGGCGATGATGTCGAGCTTCTTCTGCACCTCGCCCTGCACGTTTTCGCTGCCTGCCGTGCCGAGCACGTCACCCAAAGCGCCCTTGTTGACGCTGATGCTGATGCGCTTGCAGGCGCGTGCCACCACTTCGATCAGCAGGCGCAGCTGCGCGGGAATGTGGCCGTGCTGGCGCTGTTGTTCGACCAGGTACTGGGTGAGGCTGATTCTCTTGGTCATGCGGATTCCTGTTGCAGCGCGCGGTTGATGATTTCAGCCACGTCGCTTGAGAGGTCGGGTTTGGCGGCCACACGCTTGAGCGCCTCGCAGGCCGCCGAACGATAGGGCTCGGCCAGGTGGTTCCAGCGGTCCATCACACGCGCCACGCGGGCGGCCAGCTGCGGGTTGATGCCGTCGAGTTCGATGATGCGTTCGGCCCAGAACACGTAGCCCGCGGCGTCTGCGCGGTGGAAAGCGGCCGGGTTGTTCATGCACAGCGCGGCGATCAGGCTGCGTGCGCGGTTGGGGTTCTTGAACGAGAAGTCGGGGTGCTTGAGCAGGTGCTTGGCCCGTGCGAACACCTGGCCGTCTTTTTCGGGTGTGGTGGCTTGCAGCGCGAACCACTTGTCCACCACCAGCGCTTCGTGCTTGAACAGCGTGTGAAAACGTTGCAGCGCCAGCTCGGCCAGCTCGGCGTGTGAGTGGGTCAGGGCCACCAGCGCGCCGAGGCGGTCGGTCATGTTGCCGGCCTCCTTGAAACGCTCGTAGGCGCGGCCCGGCCACACCACGTCGTGGCGCGCGATCGAATCGCGGCACAACATGGCGAGCGCGAGGTTGGCCAGCGCACGCCGGCCCGACGACACCGGGTCGGGCGAGTAGCCGCCCTTGACTTGGTGCGCCTCAAAGGCCCAGGCCCAGTCGTCGCGCAAGGCTTGCGCGAGCTGCGTCAACATCGACTCGCGCACTTCGTGGATGCGCTGCGGGTCGACCGGGTTGAGCTGCTCGGCCACGTAGATCTCGCTTGGCAACGTGAGGGCCAGCTCCTTGAAGGCAGCGTCGAGATCAGGGTGGCGCAGCACGGCGCGCATGGCGTCGATGAAGGCGGCATCGAGCTGCACCGGGCCGCTGTCTTTCACGCCTGCGAGCAGGCGGCTCAGCGCGAGGCGCTGGCCGGCCTCCCAGCGGTTGAACGGGTCGGGGTCGTGCTGCAGCAAGGTCAGCAGGTCGGCATCGGCAAGGTGATCGGCCAGCACCACCGGCGCCGAGAAGCCGCGCAGCAGCGAAGGCACGGGCTCCACGTCGACGTTGATGAAGGTGAAGAAGCTGCGCGCTTCGTTCAGCACCAGCACACGCTCAGTGCCCACGGGTTGCGCTTCGCCTTCGAGTTGCAGCGGCAGCGCCTGCCCATCGCGCCCCACCAGGCCCATGGCCAGCGGGATCACATAGGCCTGCTTGGCCGGCTGGCCGGGCGAGGGCAAGGCGGTCTGCTCGATGCCGAGCGTGTAGGTGCGCGAGGGGGCGTCGTAGCGGCCACGTGCGGCCACGCGTGGCGTGCCGGCCTGGGCATACCAGCGCTTGAACTGCGGCAGCAGTTTGGCGAGCGCGCTGTCGGGGTTGGCGTCGGCGATGGCTTGCGCAAAGTCGTCGCAGGTCACGGCCTGGCCGTCGAAGCGGCTGAAGTAAAGCGTCATGCCGCGCGCAAAGCCGTCGCGCCCCAGGGGGTCGGAGGGGTTGCTCACCAGGGTCTGCATCATGCGCACGACTTCGGCGCCTTTTTCGTAGACGGTGGCGGTGTAGAAGTTGTTGATCTCGACGTAGCTGTCGGGTCGCACTGGGTGGGCCATGCTGCCTGCGTCTTCGGGGAACTGCACCTGGCGCAGCGTGCGCACGTCTTCGATGCGCTTGACGGCGCGGGCGGTGGCGGTGCCCGCCATGTCCATGCTGAACTCCTGGTCGCGGAAGACCGTGAGGCCTTCTTTCAGGCTCAGCTGAAACCAGTCGCGGCAGGTGATGCGGTTGCCCGTCCAGTTGTGGAAGTACTCGTGGCCGACCACGCTCTCGATGCCGGCGTAATCGGTGTCGGTGGCGGTGGCCGGGTTGGCCAGAACGTACTTCGTGTTGAAGATGTTCAGGCCCTTGTTTTCCATCGCACCCATGTTGAAGTCGCCCACGGCTACGATCATGAAACGCTCCAGGTCGAGCGGCAGCTTGAAGCGGGCTTCGTCCCACA
>NZ_JANOCG010000437.1:0-1835 GCF_031412075.1 Rhizobacter sp. | reverse complement strand
CGTTAGGGCACTACACCGAGGCCGGCTCGAAGAAGGTGTCCGTGTCGCTGAAGGCGGCGTGCGAAGCGCGTGACGACGCGCGCAAGCTGCTGCGCACCGGCACTGACCCCACCCAGAAGCGGCAGCTCGACAAGCTGACCTGCCAGGTCGTGGCCGGCATCACCTTCGAAGCCGTCGCCCGCGAGCTGCATGCCACCAAGCACAGCGGCTGGAGCCCACGCTATGGCGCGCGCTGGATCGAGCGCATGGAGAAGGACCTCTTCCCCTGGATCGGCAGCCTGCCGCTGCAAGACATCACGGCGCCGCTGCTGCTGCACACGCTGCGCCGCATCGAAAACCGCGGTGCGCACGAAACCGCACACACCCTGAGGCAGACATCCGGCCAGGTGTTCCGATACGGCATCGCGACCGGCCGCTGTGAGCGCAACCCAGCGCCCGATCTGCATGGCGCACTCAAACCCATCATCGTGAAGCACATGGCGGCGGTGCTCGAGCCCTCCGGCGCGAGTGCCTTGATGCGGGCCATCACGGCTTACGAAGGCCAGCCGCTGACCCGTGCAGCGCTGGAGCTTTCCGCGCTGCTGTTTCAGCGGCCCGGCAACATCCGGCAGATGGAGTGGGCCGAGGTGGATCTCGAGCGGGCACTGTGGACGATCCCGGCTGCCAAGATGAAGCGCACGGTGCATGGCAAGGTCAATGGCCGTCCGCATCTGGTGCCGCTCGCCAAACGGGCGGTGGCCATCCTGCGAGAGCTGCATCAGCTCAGCGGCCACGGTCGCTATGTGTTCCCCAGCCTGTTGACCGGCGAGCGCTGCATGAGCGAGAACACGTTGCGCACCGCGCTGCGCCGCATGGGCTACACGAACGACGAGATGACTCCGCATGGCTTTCGTGCCATGGCGCGCACGATCCTTGTTGAGCAGCTCAACGTGAATCCGGACGTGATCGAGGCGCAGCTTGCGCACGGCAAGAGTGGGCCGCTCGGTGCAGCCTACGACCGCGCTGAGTTCATGGCGCAGCGGCGGGTGATGATGACGCAATGGGCCGACTACCTCGATGGCTTGCGCCGTGGTGAGACCGAGCCCGTGCGCAGCGCGCGGAGCCGTCGCCGGGAAAAGGGCGCGACTCAAACGCCGGCTTGAACGGTCGTCATTGCGGTCTTCGTACGGATAGCTGAAACAGGTCGATCTGAAACCTGGACCTGTATTTCCAAACTTCATGCAAAGACTAATAGCGCCAGTTCGAGGCGGCCATGGGAACCAAGTGGCTAAGGTCGAGTTGGCGCGATGTGAGGTGGGGAGTCTTGAACGCGCCCGCGCGCGCGGGATCGGGCTTTTGCGCTACGCGTCGAGGCACCGTCTCTTCCAGTGTCTCGACCCTCACGGGCGGCCGTCCTTCACGCAACACATGCAAGCCGGCGATGCCGGCTGAGTCACGTGGCGGCCCTATCCCGTGGCCGGGGATCGCAAACCTTGATTCCTTCACGCTGCGCGTGAACGAGGCCCGCTTGGCGAACTGACCGGCGTTCCGTTCTCTGCGCTTCGCTTCGTTCTCTGCACGCCGGCCAGATCGCCACCCCGGTCACCCGCCATGCCCGATGCCGGGCCGCTGAATGTGATGGCGAGATCGGCCCGGCTCGACCGCCGCGCCAGTCGCTCACCTTCGGTTCACTTGGTGTCACGTCGGTCGCAGAGGCGCCCGACCTCAGGTGCTGTGCGGGCGTCTTCGCTGCAACCGCTGTGCCTGGCAAGCTGGCACATCGGCCGCGAAGCTGCGCCGGCCCCGAAGAGGTGGCAGCCCGTGCGCCAGTCGTCCCACCGCGCTCCCCCCAGCTG
>NZ_JANOCG010000436.1:0-9736 GCF_031412075.1 Rhizobacter sp. | reverse complement strand
GCGTGCGGCGCAGCACGGGGGTGATCGCACGGCGGGCATCAAAGACCTGTTGAGCGAGAAGCAACCGAGCCACCGCATGTCGGCCCCGTCGGAGATCGGCGAAGTGGCGGCCATGTTGTGCCAGCCATGGGCGCACAACATCAACGGGATCACGTTGCCGGTGGATGGGGGTTGGACGGCGCAGTAGTTCGGCGCCTGCGGTCATTCCGGCGGAGGCGGGAATCCACGGTCGGTGCCTCGCGTCGGTGGTATCGCCGATGCGAAGCGAGGCGTAGACGGGGATGTTGCGAAGCAACGACCGCATTGCTCTTGGGTCCCCTTGGTGAGTCGTCGAGCAGCGCAGGGCTTTGCAGCAGCGCGCGCCAGCGCGCATCAACATCTGACTTCGCGCCGCCTGTTTGAAAGAAGTGAGCGCAGCGAACGAAGTGATGCGCCGCCGGCTGGTGTTGTCTCCCCCTTCGGACGAGCTGAGCAGCGCAGGGCTTTGCGGGAGCGCGCGCAGCGCGCCTCCACCTCTGACTTCGGGCGGCTGTCTGAACGCAGCGGCCGCAGGCCGCGCAGTGAGTTCTGCCCGACCCGCAAAGACCGAGCAGCGCAAGGCAGCCCTCGCAACGCGAGGGCCGAGGAGGCTGGGGTCGCTTCTTTGCCTCCTTTCTTGTCGACACAAGAAAGGAGGTCGGCCGCCGGGCCGAACACCCGGCGCGGCCTCACACAGTGAACAAGATCAACGACTAAACGCACAAGGCTTTGATACCTCAGCCCGAACGGGGAGGCGAGGCACGATCCTGGATTCCCGCCTTCGCGGAATGACGGGCAGGCGCCGACCTACTGCGCCGTCCACCCCCCATCCACCGGCAGCGTGATGCCGTTGATGTTGTGCGCCCATGGCTGGCACAACATCGCTGCCACTTCGCCGATCTCCGATGGGGCCGACATGCGGTGGCTCGGCTGCTTCTCGCTCAGCAGGTCTTTGATGCCCGCCGTGCGGTCGCCGCCGTGCTGCGCCGCACGCGCCATGATTTGCGGCTGGATCAGTGCGGTCTCGGTCCAACCGGGTGCGATGCAGTTGGCCGTCACACCGCCGCTCTGGCTGGAGCCGGCGGCTGCGCATTCGAGCGCGGCCACACGGGTCAAGCCGACCAGCCCGAACTTCGCAGCCACGTACGGCCCTTTCTGCGCCGAGGCCACCATGCCGTGCACCGAGGCGATGTTGACGATGCGGCCGTAGCCGCGCGCGAGCATGCCGGGCAAGGCCAGGCGCATGGTGTGGAAGGCGGCAGACAGGTTGATCGCGAGGATCGCGTCCCAGCGCTCGGGAGGCATGTCGACCAGGGGCGCGGTGAACTGGATGCCGGCGTTGTTGACCACGATGTCGAGGCCGCCTTGCCAGGCGATGGCTTCGGCCATCAAGGCTTCGATCTCCGCGGTGTGGCCCAGGTCGCGCTGCAGGTAGGTGGCGTTCGGTGCGCCGGCGGCCCGCACGCGGGCGAGGGCTTCCTCGGCCTGCTCGGGGGCGGCCACGTCGTGCAGCACGATGCGCGCGCCGTCTTGCGCGAGCCGGGTGGCGATGGCCAGGCCGATGCCTTGCACCGAGCCCGTCACGAGAGCGGTGCGGCCTTGGAGAGATGTGGTGGCGGTCATGGGTGGGTTTTCTTCGATCGGTAAGGGTTTCAGCGTGCCGGCATCGCCGCCAGGCGCGCGCGCAACTCGGTCTTCAGCACCTTGCCGTAGTGGTTCTTCGGCAGCGCGTCGACGATGTGGTATTCCTTGGGCCGCTTGAAGCGCGCGATGTGCTCGCGGCACACCTCGTCGAGCATCTGCGGCTCCAGCGGTGTGCCCTCGCGGGCGACGACGAAGGCCACCACGACCTCGCCCCAGTCGCTGTCGGGCCGGCCGATGACCGAGACCTCGGCCACGCCGGGGTGGTGCAGCAGCGCTTCTTCGACCTCGCGCGGGTAGATGTTGGAGCCGCCGCTGATGATCACGTCCTTCGAACGGTCGCGCAGCGTCAGGAAGCCCTGCGCGTCGAGGCTGCCTATGTCGCCGGTGAAGAGCCAGCCGTTGCGCAGCGTGTTCGCCGTGGCGGCTTCGTCGCGCCAGTAGCCGGCCATCACGCTGTCGCCGCGCAGCACCACCTCGCCGGTCTCGCCGCAGGGCAGGTCATGGCCGTGTGCGTCGGTCACGCGCAGTTCCACGGCCGACTGCGCCACGCCCACCGAGCCCAGGCGCGCGAGGTACTGCGGGTGCTGCGTGTCCATCAGCTGCTGGCGCGACAGCGCGGTGATGGTCATCGGGCTTTCTCCCTGGCCGTAGATCTGCACGAAGCGCGGGCCCATCACACGCAGTGCGCGCTGGATGTCTTCCACATACATCGGGCCACCGCCGTAGACGATGGTCTTGAGACCGGTGCCGTCTTCGCCCTGGGCCACCGCCTGGTCGACCAGGCGGCGCACGATGGTCGGCGCCGCAAACATCGAGACCGCGCCGAAGTGGCGGCCGAGCGCCAGCACCTCGGCTGCGTCGAAACCCCCCGACAGCGGCACCACGTGGCGAGCGCCGGCCAGCACGTGCGGCAGGATGTACAAGCCCGCACCGTGCGACATGGGCGCGGCATACAGCGCGGCGTCGTCGGGCTGCACCATGTCGACGTCGCTGAAGTAGCACAGCGTCATCGTCATCAGGTTGCGGTGCGTGATCATCACGCCCTTGGGCCGCCCGGTGGTGCCCGAGGTGTAGAAGAGCCAGGCCAGGTCGTTGCCACTGCGTTCGACGGGTGCGGCGAGTGGCTCGCCGTGCAGCAGGGCGTCGTAGGCCGGTTGCTCGACGAAGATCAGCTCGCGCAGGGCCGAGGTGGGTTGCTCCAGCGTGGCCAGCGCTGGCCCGATGTCAGCGGTGGTGAAGGCCAGCGATGCCTGGCTGTGCGCGAGGATGTAGTCGGCCTCGCGTGGGTGCAGCTTGGGGTTGATGGGCACCACGGCCAGCCCGGCCCACCAGCAGCCGAACAGGATCTCCAGCACGGCAGGGTGGTTGCTCATGAAGAGGCCCACCCGGTCGCCGGGCTGCAGCGCGTGCTGTTCGCAGAGGGATCGGGCCAGCGTGGCCGCGCGCGTGGCCAGCGTCGCATAGTCGAACAGCAGCTCGGTGCCAAGGTAGACGGCCGGGCGCTCGCCGGCGGTGCGGGCGCTGCGCAGCAGCAAGTGGGCGAGATTCATCCCCGGAGCGTACGAGCCGCATCGGGCAGCCCGCAAGACGCGCAACTACATCAGGGTTAGCCCCGAGCCTGGCCGCGCCGCAGCAAGGCGTGCAGCGCGATCGCGCCGAAGGTGGCGGTGCCGATGCCACCCAGCGCCCAGCCGCCGAATCTGAGCGTGAAGTCGCCGGTGCCCAGGATCAGCGTGACGGCCGCAACGATCAGGTTGGTGTTGTCGGAGAAGTCGACCCGGTTGTCGACCCAGATCTTGGCGCCGGCCACCGCGATCAAACCGAACACCACGATGCTCACGCCGCCCATCACCGCCAGCGGAATGGTCTGGATCAGCGCGCCGAATTTGGGGCTGAAGCCGAGCACCACCGCGATCAGCGCGGCCACCACGAACATGGCGGTCGAGTAGATCTTGGTGGCCGCCATCACACCGATGTTTTCGGCGTAGGTGGTGACGCCGGTGCCGCCGGCCGAGCCGCTCACCATGGTGGCGATGCCGTCACCGACAAAGGCGCGGCCGAGGTAGGGGTTGAGGTCGCGCCCGGTCATCGCACTCACGGCCTTGATGTGGCCGAGGTTTTCGGCCACCAGGATCAGCGCCACCGGCGCGATCAGGAAGATGGCGTTGGCTTCGAACACCGGCGTGGTGAAGCGCGGCAGGCCGAACAGTGGCGCGGCCAGGAAGGCCGTGAAGTCGATCGGCTTGCCCAGGCCGAAGCCGTTGGTGAGCACGGCGTAGACGAGGCTGGCGGCCACCAGCCCCACCAAAATCAGCAGGCGCTGCGTCATGCCGCGGGTGTAGACCGCGACCAGGCCGACGCTGACGAAGGTGACCAGCTGCATCCAGGTGTCGAAGCTGGTGGGCGCCATGTTCTTGATCGGCACGCTCGCGAGGTTGAGGCCGATCACCGCGACCACGGCGCCGGTGACCACCGGCGGCATCAGCCGCTCGATCCAGTGCACGGCCACGTCGTTCTCGACCTCGTTGACCTCCAGGCCCTGGATGGCTGTGGATTGGGTGTTGCGCACATTGGTGTACGCGACGATCACGCCGATCAGCGTGTAGAGCGCGCCGCAGACGATGATGCCGCCCAGCGCCACGCCGAGGTTGGCGTTCGCGCCCTGCCCGCCGTAGCCGCTGGCGGCAATCACCACGCCGATGAAGGCGAAGCTGGAGCCCAGGTAACTGGGCACCTGGCCTTTGACGACGGCAAAGAAGATCAGCGTGCCGACACCGCTCATCAGGATGGCCACGTTGGGGTCGAAGCCCATCAGCAGCGGCGCGAGCACCGTGGCGCCAAACATCGCGATCACGTGCTGCACGCCCATCGCAAAGGTCTGCGGCCAGGGCAGGCGCTCGTCGGGCGCGACCACGACACCGGGGACGGGGCGCTTGACGCGCCATGCGGGGAAATAGCTCATGGGGACTCCTCCTGCCTTTGGGCGGGCAGTGTAGGAGCCGATGGCTAGGGCGTCATTCGGGGTGACGCCAAAGCTTCTCGAAGCAAGTGAAAAAAGGAGGGAAGCGGGACATTGGCCGGGAGCTCGCTCTCATCCACCCCGGTGTGCCCGCTTCCCTTTGGACGTCACATGCGTCGAGAAACCTTTGTCGATTCAGCGGCCGTTGCGCGCAGGTGCAGACACCTGGCCCGGCGGCGGGAACAGAGACAGCTGCGCCGGTGTGCGGCTCGGCTGCAAAACCTTGAAAGAACGATCCCCGGGCAGCGTGGCCCAGCCGGAGTCTTGTGCCGGCTGCCTCTGGGTGAGTCGTTCGATGTGAGGGGTCGTTGTCGGGCGGGCGACGGAGCGTGCGTTCATGGCCGTGTGCTCAGTGGCCGATCAGCCAGCGGCTGGGCGCAAATTCGGAGGGTCGCACGGCCAGGGCCTGTGCGGCGGGCGGGGCCAGCACGCTGGCGGCGCGGCTGAGCCAGCTGGCGAGGTTGCCCTGGCTCGGCGAGGCCGGTTGCGCGAGGCGCAGCATCGACGATGCCCCACCACGGCAGCTCGGGGCCGCCGGTCGGGCGCGGCGTGAGCCAGAAGACACAGAAGACGAAGCGGAGCGATGAAACAACGACATGGCAGCTGGCCCTTTTTGTGGTGTCTCCCGCGGGGCGGATGAAGCCCGGAGCGGCGGGGGGTGTGCCTGCCTAGGCGCAGCTTCCATGCCAGTGCTCGCACGGCCGTCCGGGGCCGCCAGCCGACAAAAAACGCCGTCTTTTGGCGGCCTGGCGGCCGATTTGTGGCCAGGGCGTAAGAGCGGCGTTACATCTCTGACCCGTTTGGTCGCAGGTGGCTCACCACCGCTTGGGCCACGGCCGCGTCGGCCAGCACCCGGCGGTGCCCGAGGCTTTGTGTGACCAGCAGTTGCGCGCCTGCCACCGCCTGGCTCAGGCGCTGGCCCACGGCCAATGGAGACACGCGGTCGCCCTCGTCGTGCACCACCAGCGTCGGCTGGGCCAGGCGCGGCCCGAGCCACGCGGGCTCGAAGCGGGTGAGCGGCACGCCCTCGACGCGCTCGATCGTCGAGCCCATGCGCTGCGAGATGCCGTCGCCCAGGCGCAGGCTGCGCGCGAACCATTGCAAGAACAGCGCGGGTGGCGGTGACGGCGCGATCAGCGCGAGGCGACCCACCGGCAGCCCGTTGGCGGCGGCATGGGCGGCGGCCAGCGCGCCCAGCGAATGGGCGACCACGCCGTGCAAGGGCCCAAGCCGCGCCGAAGCGGCCCACAGCGCCCGCACGAACTGCGGCAAGCTGGCGCGCCAGCCGCCGCTTCGGCCGTGGGCCGGGAAGTCGAGCAGCACCGGGTCGAACCCGGCTGCGGCCAACGCGTCAGCCAGGCCCCGCATTTGCTGCGCGTCGCCGGCCCAGCCATGCACCAGCAGCACGGTGGGGCGCGGGGATGCGTCGGTGGCACCGGCAGAGTCGGCGTCGGCACGCCGGTACACCGCCACCGCACCCTGCTCGAACGACCAGTGTTCGACCCGCCAGGGAGCCGGCAGGGTTTGCCGCCGGGCTGCAAGCTTGAGTGGCAGCGGCGTGAAAAACAGGCGCAAGGCCAGGCGAGTGGCGGCAGCCGGCGCCACCGACTGCGACAGCCGCAGCGCCAGGCCCAGGCTGCGGGCGAGCACGCCGGCGTAGAAGCCGCTCGCCGGGTTGGCAGCGCGCGGGGTGGCGGGGCTGCTCATCACAGATCCAGCCACTGGAAGTCGGCGTTGCTCCGGGGCACGGCCGACCACAACGCGAGCAACGACAAGCCAAGCGGCGCGAGCACGGCCGTGGTACCCAAGGCAATCAGAAGAACGATCAGCATGGTGAAACTCCTTGTGTCGCACGATCGTGCGAAGTGAGGCTAAAAATGCGTCGACCGGGGCTTGTGGCGGCTTTCAACGCGGGGGAGAACTTTGCAGCGAGGCGATCAGGCGCTCGTAGGCCGCCCAGCTGCGGTCGGCAGCGCGTGGGTCGCGCATGAAGCGCGCTTCGCGCATCAGCGCAATGAACAGGCCGTCGAGCTCGAACACGAGTTGGTCGACGTCGGTGTCGGGCAACAGGTGGCCGGCTTCGATGGCCTGGATGGCGGTGCGCTTGAGCGCGCCGCGCCAGCGCTGCACGTGGCTGAGCAGCTGGTCGCGCAGCGGGCCTTCGCGGTCGTCGTATTCAAACGCGCCGGCGCAATAGAGGCAGCCGCTGCGCGTTTCGACATCGCGGGCGCGTTGCATCCACAGCCGCATGATGGCGTGCAGGCGCGGCAGGCCACGCGGCTCGCGCATGGCCGGGGTGAACACGTCTTGCAGGAAGCGCCGGGCGTATTCGTCGACCACCGCGGCTTGCAGCGCCTCGCGCGAGCCGATGCGCGAAAACACGCCGCTCTTCGACAGGCCCAACCGTTTGGCCACCTCGCCGATGGTCAGGCTGTCGAGCCCGTCGGCGGCGGCCATGGCCAGCGAGGTGTCGAGGATCGCAGCCAGCGTGAGCTCGCTGCGTTCGGTCTTGGTTTCCATGGGCCGCAGTGTCGCACGATCGTGCGAAGTGTCAAGCCACTGTGGGCGGCTTGGGTATGGCATGGCGTGAACGGCGCCGCACCCCCCCCCGAGGTTCCACATCGACAGCCGCGCGGCGCTCGTGGTACACCTGACCGCGGTTGGCGCGGAGGGAGAACCTTGCTTCGCAAAGCTGTAGCTCAGGGGCGCATGCGCTGGTTGATGATCGGCCCGTTTCTGGTGGTCGTGGCCTTGCTCGCCACCCTGGCGGTGGCCAGTGTCGACATTCTTTCCGCGGTGCGCGCTTACGTGGGTGGCGAGAGCCTGTGGTCCAAGGGCCAGAAAGACGCCGTTTTCTACCTCAACCGCTACATCGACAGCCACGACCCGGTCGACTACCTGCGTTTCCAGAATGCGCTGGCGGTACCGCTCGGCGACCGACGCGCGCGCATGGCGCTGGAACAAGACCCGCCCGACATCGACGCCGCGCGCCTGGGCTTTCTCGCGGGGGGCAACCACCCCGACGACGTCGAAGCCATGATCGATCTGTTCCTGCGTTTTCGGCGCGTCAGCTTCATGGCCGACGCCATCACGATCTGGGCCGCCGCCGACGAGCGCCTGGCCGATCTCAACGTGCTGGCGCTGAAGGTGCACGAGCACATTCGGGCCGGCGACTCCGATTCGCCCGAGCTGAAAGTCCTGTTGGCTGGCCTGCCCGAGCTCAACACGCGGCTGACCGAGCTGGAGGAGCTTTTTTCCGCCACGCTGGGCCAGGCCTCGCGCACCGCACGGCAGCTGGTGCTCATCACCACCCTGGTGCTGGCCGCCGGGCTCACCGCGGGCGGACTCTTTCTCACCGCCTACCTGCTGCGCCAGCAGGCCGAGGTGGAGAACGCGCTGCGCGAGAGCAGCGAGCGTTGGGCGCTGGCAGCCGAAGCCGCCGGAATGGGCCTGTTCGAGTGGGATCTGCACAGCGGCCACGCGTCAATGGACGCACGGGCCGCCGCCTTGTATGGCCTGCACGGCCCGGTCTCCGGCATGGAGGTGAGCGCCCTGACGCGCGACATGGTGCACCCGGAGGACGCGGCCCGGTTTCGCGCCGCGGTGAGCCACCTCATTGCCCACCCGGCGCCGGCGACCCAGCGCTACCGCCTGCTGTTGCCGGATGGAGCGGTGCGCCACGTCGAAGCCATCGCCAACGTCAGCCGAAACGGCGACAACGTGGGCGTGCGCATGGTGGGCGTGCTGCGCGACGTGAGCGACCAGATGCGCGCCGCCGAACTGCAGCTCGAAAAAGAAGCCGCCGAGCGCGCCTACCGCGCCAAGGGCGAGTTCCTCTCGCGGGTGAGCCATGAGTTGCGCACGCCGCTCAACGCCGTGCTGGGTTTTGCCGAGCTGTTGCAGACCGACCCGGTCGACATGCCCACACCGGCGCAGAAGCAGCGCATGCAGCACGTGCTCGACGCCGGCCGCCACCTGCTCTCACTGATCAACGACATTCTGGACCTGAGCAGCCTGGACGAAAGTGCTGCGCCCTTGCCGGTGGTGGCGGTGGCACTGGCGCCGGCGCTGCAAAACAGCCTGCGCCATGTCGAAACCTTGGCGCGCACGCAGCAGGTGGTGCTTGAGGTGGGGTTGCCCGACCGTGCGTTGTGCGTGCTGGCCGATGCGCGGCGTCTGGAACAGGTGTTCACCAACCTGTTGTCGAACGCCATCAAATACAACCGCCAGGGGGGTGAGGTGGCGGTGTCGTGCGAGCGTGTCGATGACGACGTGCGGGTGACGGTGCGCGACACCGGGCCCGGCCTGCGCCCCGACCAGGTCGCGCGGCTGTTTCAGCCCTTCAACCGCCTGGGGGCCGAGTTTTCCAAGGTGCCAGGCAGCGGCCTCGGCCTGGTGATCACGCAGCAGCTCGTCAGGCGCATGGGCGGCAGCCTGCAGGTGCACAGCACCGAGGGGGTGGGCACCCGCATGGTGGTGGTGCTGCGGGCGGCGCCGCAGCTCGATCAGGTGGCGGCGGCGACGTAGCCTTTCGGGATGGCGCTCATCAGGCGCCGCGTGTACTCCTGCTGCGGGGCATCCAGGATCTGCGCCACGCTGGCCTGCTCGACCACCTCGCCGTCTTTCATCACCAGCACCTCGTCGGCCATGAAGCGCACCACCGCGAGGTCGTGGCTGATGAAGATGTAGGCCAGGCCCAGCTCGTCTTGCAGGTCTTTCAAGAGATTGAGCACCTGCGCCTGCACCGACACGTCGAGCGCGCTGACCGCCTCGTCGAGCACCAGCACCTCGGGGTTGAGCGTGAGGCAGCGCGCAATCGCCACCCGCTGGCGCTGGCCGCCCGAAAACTCGTGCGGGTACTTGTGCATCGCACTTTCGTCGAGGCCCACCTTGGCCAGCAGCGCGCGCGCGCGGGCCTCGCGCTCGGCCTGGTTGGCGCCGACGCCGTGCACCGTCATCGGCTCGATCAGCGTGTGGCCGATGGTGATGGGCGGGTTCAGCGAGGAATTCGGTTTCTGGAACACCACCTGGATGCGCCGGCGCATCGGCAGCATC
>NZ_JANOCG010000435.1:0-8950 GCF_031412075.1 Rhizobacter sp. | reverse complement strand
CAGATGATGGGCGTGCTCGACGTGAGCGGGCATCAGCTCTCCTACCACCCGCACACGCTGGCGATGGTGGCCATGTCGGCACGCATGATCGAGAACCACTGGTTCAGCGACAAGTTCCGCCACGGCCTGCGGCTGCACTTTCATGCGCGGCCCGAGATGCTGGACACCATGCGCGAGGCCATGGTCGCGCTGTCACCCGACGGCGAGATCCTGGGCGCCAACCGCAGCGCGCTGGAGCAGCTGGGCCTGAACGTGCCGGCGCTGCGCAAGCTCGGCCTGGAGGCGGTGTTCGGCACCACCGTGGGCGCCATCGCCGACCACTGCCGCCACCATGCCGACGAGCCGATGCGGCTCTACCCGCAACACGGCGGGCCAGTGGGTGACCCGCTGTTTGCACGCGCCTTGTTCAACTGGCCGACCTTCTGGCCCTCGGTCTCACTGGCCACCGGTGTGGCGGTACCGCGCGCCGCTGAAGCGCTGAGGCCGCAGCCCAAGCTGGCACTGGTCGCCGAGCCGGTTGCGGACACCACCTTGGCCCACACCACCCTGCAAGCACAAGAGATGGCGGCCATCCGCAGCGCCGTCGACGCCGCCGGCGGCAACATCTCGCGCGCCGCGCGCCAGCTCGGTGTGGCGCGCAACACCATCTACCGCAAGCTGCGTGCGGCCGACGCTGCGGCTTGACGCGTTTTTGAGGCGATGCGCCGCTAAGATTGGTGCATGACCGAGCCTGTGCTGGATGTGAATGCCAACGCGCCCAGCGCGACTGCCACGCCACGCACCCAGGCCGCGCTCATCGCCCGGCCCGACCTGCTGATCTGCACCGAATGCGGCGCGGTGCACGAGCGCATCTTGCTTGCCCGTGGCACCGTCGCGCGCTGCCGCCGCTGCAACGCCCTGCTGGGCCGCGCCCACCTGATGCGGCTCGATGCCTTGCTGGCCTTTGCCATTGCCGCACTGCTGCTCATCGTGATCGGCAACACCGCCCCGATCGTCACGCTCGACCTGCGCGGGGTGATGACCCGGGCCACGCTGCCGCAGGCCATCAAGGCCACCTGGGACGCCGGCCAGCCGCTGGTGGCGATGCTTGCCGCCGCCACGGCGCTGGTGTTCCCTCTTTGTTTCACCGTGCTCAGGGTGTACCTGCTGGCCTCGCTGCTGCGCGGCCAGGTGCCGAGCGCGTTTGTGCCGGCGATGCGGGTGCTCGGTTTTGTCACCCGCTGGGGCATGGTCGAGGTGTTCATGCTGGGCACGCTGGTGGCCGTGGTGCGCAGTGCCTCGCTCGCCAGCGCCACCCCGGGAGCGGGCCTGTTTGCCTATGCCGCATTGACGCTGCTGCTCACCTCGATCACCGCCGCCGGCACCCACTCGATGTGGAAGATGGCCAGCCAGCTGGGCCAGACACGATGAACGGCGAAGCCATCCAGAGCGCCGCGCAGCTCGGCTTGTTCAGCTGCCGCACCTGCGGCCGGGTGTCGCAGCTGGCGCATGCGGTGGTGGATGGCACCCCCTTGCAATGCCCCCGCTGCGACACCGCGCTCAACCACCAATTGCCCGCCAGCCTGCAGCGCACCTGGGCCTACACGCTGGCCGCCACCATCCTCTACATACCGGCCAACCTGCTGCCCATCATGTCGACCAGCAGTGTGTTCGGCGACTCGCAGCACACCATCCTCGGCGGCATCGAGGAGCTGCGCGCTTCAGGCGACTGGCTGCTCGCGCTGATCGTCTTCGTGGCCAGCATCGCGGTGCCGCTGCTCAAGGTCGGCGCGCTGCTGCTGCTGGCCACCACGGCTCAGCGCCGCTCGCGGTGGAAGCAACTGGAGCGCGCGCAGATCTACCGCATGATCGACGCGGTGGGCCACTGGTCCATGCTCGACGTCTACGTGGTGGTGCTGCTGGTGGGCACCCTGAGCTTCGGCGCCCTGGGCAGCGTGCAACCCGGGCCCGGCTTGCTGTCGTTCGGTGCCGTGGTGGTGCTGACCATGATGGCCGCGGGCAGCTTCGACCCGCGATTGATCTGGCCTGAAGAAACAAAAGACCCCGCCCACCGATGACTGACGACCAAGAACCCGCCGCGCTGCCGCCCGCCCCCGTCACCCGCAAATGGCACGGGCCCTCGCTGGTCTGGCTGGTGCCCATCATTGCGCTGGCGGTCGGGGTTTCGCTGCTGATCCGAGCCGTGCTGGCCACCGGCCCCCAGGTCACGATCGACTTCAATTCGGCCGACGGCCTGCGCCCCGGCAAGACCGAGGTGCGCTACAAGGAAGTGGTGGTCGGCCGTGTCGAAGCCTTGACGCTGAGCGAAAAACGCGACCGGGTGCAGGTGTCGGTGCGGCTGGACCGCTCGGTCTCCAACATCGCCGTCGACGACACCCGTTTCTGGGTGGTGCGCCCGCGCATCGACACCGCCGGCGTGAGCGGTATCGAGACCCTCTTCTCCGGCGCCTACATCGGTGTCGATGCCGGCGTGTCCGAGGTTCAGCGGCGTAACTTCGTCGGCCTGGAAGCGCCGCCCTACGTGCTGCGCGGGGAGCCGGGTCGCGGCTTTGTGCTGCGCACCGAAGACCTCGGTTCGCTCGACGTCGGCTCGCCCATCTTCTACCGCCGCAACCGGGTGGGCCGCGTGGTGGGCTACAAGCTCGACCCGCTGATCGACGAACTCTCGGTGCAGATTTTCGTCGAGGCCCCGTTCGACAAGCTGGTCAACAGCCAGACGCGTTTCTGGAACGCGAGTGGTGTGGAGGTGTCGCTCAGCACCAATGGCCTGAGCGTCAACACGCAAACGCTGGCCTCGGTGCTCTCGGGTGGCGTGTCGTTCGAGCGGCCGGCCGGCTCGCACGGCCTGCCACCGGCGCCCGATGGCAACCGCTTCGAGCTGTTCCCCGACCGTAAACGCGCGCTCGCCCCGCCCGACGGCCCGGCGCAACGGGTGCGCATGGTGTTCGACCAGTCGACCCGCGGCCTCTCGATCGGTGCGCCGATCGACTTCCTGGGCATCGAGATCGGCTCGGTGAAAGCCATTCGCCTCGACTACGACACCAAGCGCAAACGTTTCCCGGTGGAGGTCGAAGCCGACATCTACCCGACCCGCCTGGGCGCCGTGCGTGAGGCCTTGCGTGAGGTGGGCGACAACGAGTCCAAGCGCGACGTGACCCTGTTGCAGCGCCTGGTCGCCAGCGGCCTGCGCGCGCAAGCCCGCACCGGCAACCTGCTCACCGGCCAGATGTACAACGCGCTCGATTTCCCCGGTCGCACAGCGCGCGCCACGCTCGACACCGAAACCCCCATCCCCGCCATCCCCACCGTGCCCGGCACCTTGGCCGACGTGCAACCGCAGATCGCCGAGATCGTGGCCAAGATCAACAAGGTGCCGTTCGACGACATCGGCCGCAACCTCAACGACACGCTGACCCAGGCGCGCACCGCCATCGACCAGCTGCGCCCCGACGCCCAGGCCTCGCTGGCCGAGGTGCGGCGCACACTGCAGTCGGTGCAAGAAACGCTGGCGCGTGCCGACCGCCAATTGCTCGACCCGAGCGCGCCGATCCAGCGCAACGCCGAGCAGACGCTGCTCGACCTGCAGCGTGCCGCCCAGTCGTTGCGCGTGCTCACCGACTACCTGCAACGCCACCCCGAATCGCTGCTGCGCGGCAAGCCCGACGACGCGAAGATTCCGGCCTCTACCGAACGACGCTGAAGAACACAAACGCCCCATGAAATCACTCCTCTGCCTGATGGCGCTCGTGTGGCTCAGCGGCTGCGCCTCGACCCCTGCCCCGCGCTACCACAGCCTGCTGGCCACCGGCGCGAAGCCGGCGCGTGAAACCGGCCTGCCGCCGATGCCGATCGACCTGCCGCCGGTGGGCGTGCCAGCGGCCGTCGACCAGCCGCAGTGGGTGGTGCGCCTGCCCGACGACACGCTGCGCATCCTCGAACAGGAGCAATGGGTGTCGCCCTTGCGCGCCGAGCTGCGCGCGGCGCTGTTCGAGCGTCTGGCGCAGCGCTTCGCAGCCGTCGACGCGCGCACCGTGCCCAGCGCGCAGGCGGTGCGGGTGAAGGTCGACGTGCAACGTTTCGAGTCGATCGCCGGCAAAGAGGTCTGGCTCGACAGCGTCTGGTCGGCCCAGGCTGACGTGGGCAAGGCGCAGGCGCTGGTGTGCCACAGCAGCGTGCACGAGAGCGCGCCCGGCGACCTCACGGCCCTCGCCGCCGCCCACCGTCGCGCGGTGGTGCGCTTGGCAGACCAGATCGGCGCCCAGCTGCTGGCGCTGGCCAACGGGGCCGGGGCACGCTGCCCCTCTTGATCGGCTACCGCTTGCGCCTGGCGGGCGCCGACTGCAGCGTCTCGAACGCCTCCCCCAGCGACATCACCGTGCCCGACCCGTCGGCGCGGTAACCCGGCAACTGGTTCACCGCAGCCTTGAACTCATCGCTGCGCAAGATGCCGAGCATCTGCTGCACCGGCTGCGTCTCGAGCACCCGTTCGTCGCACAGCAGGAAGTAGCGCTCGGTCTGGCTCGGGATGAAGTCGAGCTTGAAACGGCGCGCCGGGGTTTCCACGCCGAAGCCGGCGTCGGCCATGCCACTGGCCACATAGGCCGCAATCGCCGCGTGGGTGAACTCGCATTGTTCGTAGCCGTGGATCGCCGACTGCTCGAGCCCCTGCTTTTGCAGCATCAGGTCGAGCAGCAGGCGCGTGCCCGAACCGGGCTGCCGGTTGATGAAGCGCACGCCGGGCCGGGCCAGGTCTTTCAGGTCGTAGATCTTGAGCGGGTTGCCACGCGCCACCATCACGCCTTGCTGGCGCGTGGTGACGTGGATGATCTTTTGCGAGCGCTCCGACAGCCACCGGCTGTAGTGCGCCACCACCGCCGGCTCGAACTCGCCCAGCGGCACGGCAAACCCCGCCACGTCGCAGCCCTGCACATGCAGCGCCGCCACCGCCTCCACGCTGCCGCAGTACTTGAGTTCGTGCGGCACGGCCGCCTGCGCCAGAAAGCTGCGCAGCGTCTCGACCGCAAATCCGTGGTTGGCGTGGATGTGCAGCAGCGCATGCAGCGGCGAGCAGAGCTTCTCGATCTCGGCCTCCAGCTCTGACGCCAGCGACGCGAGCAGCGGCGAGAGCCTCGCGTTGATGCGCCGGTCAGCCCACACCAGCTTTTCGCCCAGCTCGGTGAGGCTCGAGCCCTTGCCACGCGCCATGGTGAGCAGCGGCATGCCGAACATGACCTCACCTTCACGAATCAGCTGCCAGGCATGGCGGTACGAGGTGGCCGACTGTTGGCAGGCACGCGACAGGCTGCCGTGCTCCTGCACATCCACCAGCACCTCCACCAGGCGCTGCGCCAAGGCCTGCCCATCGGGCCGGGTGATGCTCCATCGCGGCTGGATCGTTACCTTGTGCATGGGTTATTCCTTATGCCCTCAAACGCCGATGTAATGCGCTGTCACGAGCTTATTGTGTCGCTTTCGATGTCCCCCTACATTGCGCGGCAGGCCGGCACCAACGCGATGCATGGCTTATGCCCTCAGGCACCTATTAGCCAAGGGCTCACCACCCTACTTGGAGACAAAAAGGATGTCGGCTGTCGGATTGGGAACTGCGGGGGCCAGCGCAGGCGGCACCCCCGGGCTGCTGGACAAAGAGCGCACGATTGCTGCGCCGGGCTTCAACCGCTGGCTGGTGCCGCCGGCGGCGCTGGCCATCCACCTGTGCATCGGCATGGCGTATGGCTTTTCGGTGTTCTGGCTGCCGCTGTCAAAGGCGCTGGGCATCAAGGAGGCCATCAAGTGCGGGCCCGAAGTGGGCTTCTTCGCCGAGCTGTTCACCACCCAGTGCGACTGGAAAATTTCCACCCTGGGCTGGATGTACACGCTGTTCTTCGTCTTCCTCGGTTGCTCCGCCGCGCTGTGGGGCGGCTGGCTCGAGCGTGCCGGCCCGCGCAAGGCCGGCTTGGTGAGCGCCGTGTGCTGGTGCGGCGGCATGCTGATCTCCGCCTTGGGCATCCACCTGCACCAGTTCTGGCTGATGATTCTCGGCTCGGGCGTGATCGGTGGCATCGGCCTGGGCCTCGGCTACATCTCGCCGGTCAGCACGCTGATCAAGTGGTTCCCCGACCGGCGCGGCATGGCGACCGGCATGGCCATCATGGGCTTTGGTGGGGGCGCCATGATCGGCTCGCCACTCGCCGCCGAGCTGATGAAAAACTTCGCCACCCCCACCGACGTGGGCGTGGTGCAGACCTTCGTCGTGATGGCGCTGGTCTACTTCGTCTTCATGCTGGGCGGCGCCTTCGGCTACCGCGTGCCGCCCACGGGCTGGAAGCCCGCCGGCTGGGTGCCCAAGGCGGCCGACGTGAGCAACACCATGATCACGCAGCGCCATGTGCACGTGAAAAAGGTCTGGGGCATTCCGCAGTTCTGGCTGGTGTGGATCGTCTTGTGCATGAACGTCTCGGCCGGCATCGGCGTGATCGGCATGGCCAGCCCGATGCTGCAAGAGGTGTTCGGCGGCGGCCTGATCGGCGTGGCCAAGAAGTTCGGCGAGCTCGACAAGACGCAGCTCAGCGCCATCGCCGGGGTGGCCGCCGGCTTCACCGCGCTCCTGAGCCTGTTCAATATCGGCGGGCGCTTCTTCTGGGCCAGCCTGTCCGACAAGCTGGGCCGCAAGATGACCTACGTGGCCTTCTTCGTGCTGGGTGCGGTGCTGTACTTCAGCATCCCCGGCAGCGCGGCGGCGGGCAGCAAGCTGCTCTTCGTGGGCGCGTTCTGCATCATCCTGAGCATGTATGGCGGCGGCTTCGCCACCGTGCCGGCTTACCTGGCCGACCTGTTCGGCACGCAGATGGTGGGCGCGATCCACGGCCGGCTGCTCACGGCCTGGGCGACGGCCGGCATCCTCGGGCCGGTGGTGGTGAATTACATGCGCGAATACCAGCTCGGGCTTGGCATCCCGCGCGAGCAGGTCTACAACCAGACCATGTACATCCTGGTGGGCATGCTGGTGATCGGCCTGATCGCCAACCTGATGGTGCGCCCGGTGGCCGACAAATGGTTCATGACCGACGCCGAGCTGGCCGCAGAAAAGCGCCTGGCACACGAGCGCGCCAATGCGGCCGAAGTGGGCAGCGGCCCGGGACTGGGCGGCAAGACGCCCGCGCTGGTGGTGGCGCTGGCCTGGGCCGCGGTGGGCATTCCGCTTGCGTGGGGTGTCTACAAGACGCTGCTGAGCGCCGCCAAGTTCTTCAACTGACGACCCACGGAAGATAGCCGATGACGACCGTGACTTCTCCGACGCAACTGTTGCTGGTGCGCGAGGTGCTGGCGCGACGCGCCAGCGAGCCCGGCGCCTTGCTGCCCATCCTGCATGAGCTGCAAGACGCGCTGGGCCACCTCCCTGCCGACGTGGTGCCCGAGATCGCGAGCGCGCTCAACCTGTCGCGTGCCGAGGTGCACGGCGTCATCACCTACTACCACCACTTCCGCACCGAGCCCGCCGTCGGCAAGGTGGTGCAGATCTGCCGCGCCGAGTCGTGCCAGGCGATGGGCGCCGACGCCTTGATCGCCCATGCGCGGCACACGCTGGGCTGCACGATGCCGGGGCACTCGAAAGACGGCGCCTTCACGCTGGAGCCGGCCTACTGCCTGGGCCTTTGCGCCATGTCGCCCGCCATGACGCTGGGTGACGATGTGCATGCGCGTGTCACCCCGCAGCGCTTCGATGCGCTGGTCGCCGAAGCGAGGAGCGCTCCATGAGCATCACGATTTACGTGCCCTGCGATTCGGCTGCACTGGCCGTGGGGGCCGACCGAGTGGCGCGCCGCATCGCTGAAGAGGCGGCGCAGCGTGGCGTCGAGATCACGCTGGTGCGCAACGGCTCGCGCGGCTTGTTCTGGCTGGAGCCACTCGTCGAGGTGCAAACGGCGCAGGGCCGCATCGCCTACGGGCCGGTGCAGGCGGGTGATGTGGCGGCCCTGTTCGACGCCAACTTCCTGGCCGGTGGTGCGCATGCCCTGTGCCACGGGCTCACCGAAGACATTCCCTACCTCAAGAAGCAGGAGCGCCTCACCTTCGCCCGCATGGGCATCACCGACCCGCTCTCGCTCGACGACTACACGGCGCACGAGGGCTTTGCCGGCCTCACACGCGCGCTCTCGATGGCGCCCGAGCAGGTCGTGCAAGAGGTGATGGACGCCGGCCTGCGCGGCCGAGGCGGCGCCGCTTTCCCGGCCGCCATCAAATGGAAGACCGTGGCGGCCACCGGCGCCCAGCAAAAGTACATCGTCTGCAACGCCGACGAAGGCGATTCGGGAACTTTCTCCGACCGCATGACGATGGAGGGCGACCCCTTCATGCTGATCGAAGGCATGGTGATCGCGGGCATCGCGACCGGGGCCACGATGGGCTACATCTACGTGCGCTCGGAGTACCCGCACGCCATCGCCACGCTGAACGAGGCCATCCGCCGCGCCGAATCGGCCGGCTATCTGGGCCGCAACCTGAGAGGCTCGACGCACCACTTCACGCTCGAAATGCGCAAGGCCGCAGGCTCGTATGTGTGTGGCGAAGAGACCGCGCTGCTCGAAAGCCTGGAAGGCAAACGCGGCATCGTGCGCGCCAAGCCGCCGGTGCCCGCGGTGGCGGGCCTGTTCGGCCAGCCCACCGTGGTCAACAACGTGATCACGCTGGCCACCGTGCCGGTGATCCTGGCGCGCGGCGCGGCCTTCTACAAGAACTTTGGCGTGGGCCGCTCGCACGGCACGCTGCCGTTTCAACTGGCCGGCAACATCAAACGAGGCGGCCTGATCGAAAAGGCCTTCGGCGTCACGCTGCGCGAGCTGTTGTACGACTATGGTGGCGGCTCCGCTTCGGGCCGACCGATCAAGGCGGTGCAAGTGGGCGGGCCGCTGGGCGCGTACCTGCCCGAATCGCAATGGGACGTGCCGCT
>NZ_JANOCG010000434.1:0-8569 GCF_031412075.1 Rhizobacter sp. | reverse complement strand
GAAGTCCTTGCCCACCGGCGTGTAGCCGGCGTCGACCATTTCTTGCGGCGTGGCGCCGACCGCGACCCAGTCGCGGTCGTTCACCGGCAAGCCCAGCAAGGCATCACGCACCGCACCACCGACCATCCACATCTTCATGGGATGGCAGTGTAGGTTTGTCAGCGCGAGGTGCGGTACGGCTCTTCGAAGGCCAGGAAGTCGTGCTCGGCCAAAGCGTCTTTCGTCCACGCGGCCACGCCGGGCAGGGCTTGCACACGGTCGACGTAGGCCTGGATGGCGGGCGGCACCGGCAGCCCGTAGGTGACGATGCGTTTGACGACCGGGGCGAAGTAGGCGTCGGCCACCGTGAACTCACCGAACAGCAGCGGGCCCTTGTGGGTGGTGAGCAGCTCGCTCCACATCTGCACGATGCGCTCGAGGTCGGCGCGGGTCTGTGGCTGCTCGGCCAGCACGCGCTGGCCGACTTCGGGCAGCGAAGCTTCGATGTTCATGCCGAAGTGGCTGCGCAGCGCGCCAAAGCCCGAGTGCATCTCGGCGCAGACGCTGCGTGCGCGGGCGCGCGCTTTCACGTCGGCGGGCCAGAGCTTCTTGTCGGGGAATTTTTCGGCCAGGTACTCGGCGATGGCCAGCGTGTCCCACACCGCGAAGCCGTCGTCGACCAGCACCGGCACCTTGCCGACCGGGTTGTGGCGCATCACGTCGGCCTTGAATTTCGAGCCGGCATCAAACGAGTCGAAACGCAGCATGCGCTCTTCGAACGGGATGCCCGCTTGGGTGAGCAGCACCCACGGGCGCATGGACCAGGAGGAGTAGTTCTTGTTGCCGATGTAAAGCTGCAGGGGCATGGAAGACCTTTCAGATGGGCCTCACATGCTAGGCGACTGCCAGCGTTTTGGTGATGACAACGCGGCATGGCACCCATGCCGCGCCCGCATCAGCCGCTCAGGCGCGGCCGGCCCCACGGCGCCAGCGGTCCAGCCGCGCCGGGCCACCGCCACGCGCGAGCCATTCGGGCATCACGGCTTCGAGCGGCGTGGCCTGCACGCCCAGCGCATCGAGGCCCGGCTGCGCGCCGGTGGCCACGTTGGGCACCTGCATCGATGCCAGGTTGTCGCGCGACATCAGCGGCTCACCCGGCAGGCACTCCATCGCCATCGCCTGCAAGCGGCCCAGCGCCGTGGGCAACGGGATCACCGGTCGCTCGTGCCCCGCCCATCGCCCGGCCAGCCGCACCAGCTCGCCCAGGGTGTAGACCCGCGGGCCGGTGCATTCGTAGACCCGGCCGATGCTGTCGGGCCGGTCGATGGCATTCACGATGGCCTGCGCCACGTCGTTGACCCACACCGGCTGGAAACGCGCGCTGGCGCCCGCCAGTGGCATCAGCGGAAACACACTTTGCAACTGCGCAAACAGGTTGAGAAAACGGTCGTCGGTGCCGAAGATGACCGACGGGCGCAGCAGCGTCAGATCCAGCCCCGCGCTTCGCAGCACGGCCTCGCCTTCGGCCTTGGAGCGCAGGTAGCGCGAGGGTGCATCGACCGCCGCCCCGAGCGCGCTCACGTGCACCACACGCCGTACGCCATTGGCCTGGCAGGCGCGCACCAGCTTGCGTGGCAGCTCCACGTGGGCATGGGTAAACGCAGCCTCGTTGCCATGCAGGATGGCCACCAGGTTGATCACCACGTCACACCCCGCCACCAGTCGCGTCAGCTGCGCTTCGTCGTGCACATTCGCTGGCACCACCTCGACGGTCGGCAGCAGCTGGATCGCCTTGGCGCGCTGCGGCTGCCGGCTGGGCACGGTGATGCGGCCTTGGCCGCCGCGTGAGCGTTCGACCAGTTTTTCGCACAGGCTGCGGCCGACGAAGCCGGTGCCGCCGAGCACAAGAATGTGGGTCACGGCAGATCCTTGTCGACGGTGGAAGGGGGCCCTTGTCGCGGGCCGATCGAGCGGCCCAACCGCGCCTTGAGCGAAGGCGCCTGCGTGGCCGAGGGGTTGTTGAGCAGGGCCGAATAAAAGATGGCGTTGGACAACACCTTTTTCACGTAGTCGCGCGTTTCGCTGAAGGGCACGTTCTCGGCCCACACCGCGGCCTCCAGCTGCGGGCCTTCGCGCCAGCGGCGCGGGCGGCCCGGGCCGGCGTTGTAGGCTGCTGCGGCCAGCACCTGCGAGCCTTCAAAGTCGTCGAGCACCAGGCGCAGATACTGCGTGCCCAGGCGCAGGTTGAGGTCGCGGTCGGTGATCATCTCCTGCGTGTACGGGATGCCGATCTTCTTGGCCGTCCAGCGGGCGGTGGCCGGCATGATCTGCATCAGCCCCGAGGCGCCCACGTGGGAGCGGGCGTCCATCACGAAGCGCGATTCCTGGCGGATCAGGCCGTACACATAAGCCGGGTCGACACCCAGCTCGCGGCTGCGGGCCTGCATTTCCTTGCGGAAGGGTGTGGGGAAACGCTGCGCCATGTTGATCTCGTTGCGCGTGCGGTCGCTGGTGTTGATGCAGCGGTCCCAGATCTCGCGGTCACAGGCCATCTGGGCGGCGGCGAGCAGGGCGCGGTCGTCCATGCCGCGCAGGGTGAAGTTCCATTCACGCACCCCTTCGTTGCGCAGGCCGATGGCAATCAGTTGCAGTGCGCGCAGCAGCCCGGGCGAGCGTGATGCGGCCTGGCGCTCGGCCTCGGTGGGCGGCACGGGTTGTGGCGGCAGGGCGATGGGTTGCCCCAGGTCTTCGGCGGCGAGCGAGCCGTAAAAGTGGAGCTGGCCGACCAGGGTGCCGAGCATCTCTTGCGCCTGCGCCGTCATGGCCTCGGGCTCGGTCGAATCGTCGGCCAGGGCTTGCATGGCGCGGGCCTTCCAGTAGACCCAGGTCGAGTCGCGCTGCTCGGTGGGGTGCATCGCGTTGATGGCCTGCATCACCTGCTGCCAGCGCGGCTTGCCATTGTTGGCGCGCAACGCGGCGCGGGCCTTCCAGGCAAGCGTGTCGTCGGCCCAGTCGATCTCGACCGTGGCCTTGCTCGCCAGCTGGGCGGCACGCTGGTAGTGCTCGGAGGCGTCGGGCAGCAGCTTCATCGCCGCCTGTTTGCCCACTGCCGCCCAGGCCCAGGCGGCCAGCTCGGCAGGCAGGGCGGCTTCCCAGCGGCTGCGCAGGGCAATGGCGGCGGCATCGGGGTCGGTGCTGGCCAGGCGCATCAGCGCGAGCGTGGCGAGCTCCTTGTCGTGGCGGGTCTTGGCGTTGAGCGTGTTGAGGTAACGCGAGGGGTTGTCGGCCAGCGCCGTGGTGTCGGTGCCGGCGCGTGCGCTGACCATCGCAGCCGATTGTTGGGCCGCCTTGGGCTTGTTGGCGTCGATCGCCAGGCGCGCGCGGCGCCAGGCGTCGTCTTCGGTGATGAGCCGGGCTTCGAAGAGCGCAGCGCCGAGCAGGTTGCAGCCGTCGTCGCCTTCGCGCTGGGCCAGCCAGGCGGCGCGCGCGGCGCTGCGCACGTCTTTGCCGTCGAGGTGGTTGGCGAGCAGGGCATAGCAGCTCACCTCGCGGTCGTCGTTCATGCGAAAGCGCGGGTAGTCGGTGGCCAGAGTTTTCCATTCGCGGCGGCGGCCGAGCTCGAGCAACCAGTCGTTGCGCAGCCGGTCTTCGACGTAGCTGCCGCTCCAGCGCCGGTAGAACGACTCGACCTCGTCGGTGGAGGCCGCGTAGAGCCGGTTGTTGAGCTGCCAGTAGTCGACCCACATCGCCAGCGGGTGGCGCTCCATCACGGCCCGCCCACGCAGGTTGGCCAGCTGGTTGCCGTCTTTCCTGCCGTAGGCGGCGCGCGCTTCCAGGATCACTTCGTTGCCGGCGGTTTGCGCCTGCGCGGGCCAGGAGCCGGCCATCAAGGCCGTGGCCAGCCCCACCAGCGTCAACAGGCGTCGTGGCAAGACCGACTCATATACTGATTTCAAACCTGTTCCTTGACTGTGTTCATCATGTCTGTTGCGTTGCCCACTTCTCGCCAGGCACTGCGTGCGCAGCTGCTGGCCACCCGTGAAGGATTCGTTCTGTCGCCAGAAGGTTCATCGGCGCAGCCACTGATCGCAAGGGAGTTGGCGCAAATCATCGACCGCCTGGAGCCCGAGTGCCTGGGTGTCTACTGGCCGATGCGCTCCGAATTTAACGCAGCCGCCTTGTGGCACGACGACAAGGTGGGTACTTCCTTTTCACTCGCCTTGCCTTTTGCACGCCGCGAGGCGCGGCAGATGCACTACCGGATGTGGGATGGGGCCGCGCCCCTGCTGAAAGACGAGTGCGGCATTGCCACGAGCGACGGCGCCCCGGTGGTGCCCGATGTCGTGCTGGTGCCCTGCGTGGGCTTCACCCGCAGCGGCTACCGGCTGGGTTATGGCGGGGGCTATTTCGACCGCTGGCTGGCCGCAAACCCGCACGTCACGGCGGTGGGTGTGGCCTGGGGTGTGGGGGAGGTGAGCGAGGCCGAGTTTGCGGCCGAGTCTCACGACCAGCCGCTGGCGGTGATCGTCACTGAGCGGGGTGTGGTGGCGTAGAGGCCGGAAAAAGCTCCGTTCGCCCTGAGACTGCCTGTCCTGAGCTCAGTCGAAGGGTCGAAGGGCCTGGTGGCATGCGTGCAAGCCCTTCGACAGGCTCAGGGCAGGCGTTTCGACAAGCTCAACGCGAACGGTGATTTCCGGATGTCTGAACCTTCATGGCGCCTCCCCCAGCGCCAACCGCGTCTGCGCCGAGCGTTGCTCGACCCACTGGCAGAACTCGTCCACCTCCTTGCGCGCGCGGCTGCCGGCCGGCGTGATCATCCAGTAAGCCAGGTGGGTGGCCACCCGACCGGCCGGGCCGAAGGGCTCGACCAGGTCACCGCGCTCCAACTGCTCGGCCACCAGCGGCAGCCGCGCCAGCGCCACACCCTGGCCGGCGAGTGCACTCTGCACCTGCTGGTAGGTGAAGTTGAGGTACAGCCAGCGCTTCGGCTGGATGTCGGGTGCACCCTGCTTGGCCAGCCAGTGGCGCCAGCTCAAAAATTCGGCGGTCGGGCGGTAGTCGTCTTCTTCGGTCAGCGTGTGCTGGGATAGATGTTCGGGTTTGGACAAGGGCGGCGCCTGGCCGTTCTGGATCTGCTCGGCCAGCCAGGGGCTGATCACCGGCGTGATCACCTCGCCAAACAGGCGCTGCGCGTTGGGTGGCACTTTCTCGCGGCTGGTGTAGCGCAGGATCAGGTCGAACTCGGGGTCGTTGGCGTTGACGATCACGTCGCTGGCCGAAACCCGGATGTCGATCTCCGGGTGCGCGCGCTGAAACGCTTCCATCTGCGGGATCAGCCACAACGAGGCGAACGAAGCGAAGGTCGTGACGCTGACCACCCGCCGCCCCTGCGACTGGCGCACCTGCTGCACGCTGGAGTCGATGCGCGCCAGGCTGGGCGCGAGCGCGCGCAGGAACATCGCGCCTTCGGCCGTGAGCTCCACCTTGCGCGTGCCGCGCAGCAGCAGGGTGGCGCCCATGTCTTCTTCCAGCGCCTGGATCTGCCGGCTGATGGCCGACTGGGTGAGGCTCAGCTCGTCGGCCGCGGCGCGAAAGCTCAGGTGGCGCGAGACGGCCTCGAAAGCCCGGATCGGGCCCACCGAGAGGGGCCGGCGGCGGAGTGGTGTATTCATGAGAAAAAGGCGTCAATGCCTTGTTGGCAATTCATTGGACTGGCTGGGTGCTGGCCTCTATTCTCCTGTAACACCAGCCCAAGGAGCCACCCCATGAACAACCCACTGATGCCTGAAAAGCAACACTCCGCCGCTGCCCTGTGGGCGCTCGAAGAGGGCGAGGCCATGCGGCTGGAGATCGGCCCCGGGGTGCGCGAGCTGCATGTGACCGAGGGTCGCCTGTGGTTGACCCGCCAAGGCACGGCGCGCTCGCCGGCCGAAGACATCTGGCTCACCACTGGCGACACGCTGGCGCTCGAATCGGGCACCGAGTGGGTGGTCGAAGGCTGGGGCACCACACGCTTTCAGCTGCTGGTGCCGCCCCAGGCCTGCGGCCGCAGGGTCATCAGCCGGCCAGTGGAAACCGCACGATCACGCGCAATCCCTGCGGGCGCACTGACTGCAGCGTGACACTGCCGCTGCTGCGCTCGACGATCTCTTTGACGATGGCGAGGCCCAGGCCGCAGCCATTGCCCTCGTTGGTGGCGCGCACGAAGCGCTGAAAGATGTGCTCGTGTTCGCTCTCGGGCACGCCGGGGCCGTTGTCTTCCACCGTGACCACCGCGTCGCTGCCTTGCGCATGCGCGCTCACCGTGATGCTCGCGCCGCGCCCGGCGTAGCGGATGGCGTTGTCGACCAGGTTGACCAGCGCCTCACGGATCAACATCGCGTTGCCCAGCACGAAGATCGGCGCTTCGCTCGGGTCGCCATCGTCTGATCTTTCGTCACTCCCGAGGTCGATGCCCGCCGCCAGCGCGCGTGGCACCTGCTCGGCCGCCACCTCGCGCGCCAGGCGCTGCAGGTCAAAGCGGCTGCGTGACTGCGCCAGCGCCGCTTCGGGCTCGGCGCGCGCCAGCGCCAGCAGCTGGCTCACCAGGTGGGCGCTGCGGGTGGCGCTCTCGTGCACCCGTTGCAGCCGGGCCTGCAACTCGGGGTCGGCGCTCACGGTCGCGCTGGCGAGTGCCAGCTCGGTCTGGCTCTTCAGGCCCGCCAGCGGCGTGCGCAGTTGGTGCGCGGCGTCGCTGATGAAACGCTTTTGCGCGTTGACGTTGTCGCGCACCTCGGCCAGCAGCGTGTTCAGGGCCAGCGCGAGGCTGCGCACTTCTTCGGGCGCGGCCTCCAGGCGGATCGGTGCGAGGTCGTTGATGGCGCGGCTCTCCACCACGCTGCGCAGCCGCGCGAGTGGCGCCAACCCACCACGGATGCCGCCCCAGACGATGACCGACATCAACACGATCAGCAACGACAAGGGCAGGGCGGTGTCGATCAGGATCTGACGCGCCAGCTCTTCGCGGCTGGCGCGGCTGCGCGCCACCTGCACCAGCATGCGCTGCGGCTTGCCCGGTTCGCCGTAGGCGAGGTAGAGCGCGACCACACGCACGTTGACCTCACGCGGCTGGTCGTTGTTGTTGGCGCCGCTTGATTTGTCGCGCACCACGCCGTCGTACAGATAAGGCTGGGCCAGGAGCGGGTCGGTGATGTCGGCCGGCGGCTGCGGCATCTGGCTGTTGCCGAGGATGAACTCGCCCGGTGGGGTGCTCACCATGTAGTACACCCGGTCGTCGGGGTCGGCTTCGATGATGTCTTGCGCGGCGCGCGGGAAGTCGATCAACAGCCCGCTGCCGCTCGGCTTGACCTGGCGCGCAAGCGCACGCGACGCGGTGGTCAGGCTCGCATCGATGGCCTGGTTGGCGTAGCGCCCTGCCAGCTGGTAGGTGAAGCTCGCTGCTGCCAGCCACAACACGAGTTGCGGCAGCAAGAGCCACAGCAGCAGGTGGCGGTGCAGCGAGCGGGTGCCGGGGGTGAGGCCGGGCAGGCGCGACGTCAGGCGGCGAAGCATCGGGGGCACTACTCCGTTCGGGCTGAGCCTGTATCCCCGATCGCCCTGAGCTTGTCGAAGGGAGCCAGCGCTGTGCACTGCGCACCCTTCGACAGGCTCAGGGCGAACGGAGACCGAGTGGTGGTCACGTCAGCCTTCCGTCTCGAGCAGGTAACCCAGCCCACGCACCGTGCGGATCGACACCTTCGAGCCTTCGAGCTTGCGGCGCAGGCGGTGGATGTAGACCTCGATCGAGCCGGGGTTTTGCTCGTTCGGGTCGGGCGTCCAGCCCTGCACGATCTGCTCTTTGGTGACCACACGGTCGCGCTGGGTGAGCAGCAGGTCGAGCAGCGTCCACTCGCGGGGCGAGAGTTCGAGCGGTGTCTTGTCGATGCTCGCGCGGCGCGCTTCGCGGTCAAAGCGCAGCAGGCCGGCTTGTTGCACGGCGGCGCTGCCGGCCGCACCGTGCGCGCGGCGCAGGAGCGCGCGGATGCGCGCTTCGAGCTCGGGGAAATCAAACGGTTTGGTCAGGTAGTCGTCGGCCCCGGCGTTGAGGCCGGCCACCCGCTGCTCCATGCCGTCGAGCGCGGTCAGCACCATCATCGGCAGGCCGGGTTTGGCGGCGCGCACCTTCTTCAGCACGGTGAGGCCATCGACGAGGGGCAGGCCGAGGTCGAGCACGCCGATGTCGAAGTCGTGGCGCAGCAGCAGGTACTCGGCGACGGCGCCGTTCTCGGCCACTTCCACCTCGAAGCCGCAGCCTTGCAGGTTGGCGGTGAGGGCGTCGGCCAGGATGGTGTCGTCTTCGGCGAGCAGGAGTTTCATCGGGCGGTCGATTGGTCGTGGCCGCGATGTTAAGACAGCGTTCAACTGCGCCTCGGGGTGTTTCCCCCGAGGTGCATCGCTGCTGTGGTGCCGAGGTTTCAAGCGCTAGACGGGGGCTGGGTTAAGCCCACGTTCAAACCACTCAGAACCAGATCTCGGCTTGCGCGCCGTAGCTGGTGCCCTTGGTCTTGCCATTGCCCAGACCCGTCAAGCCGCCGATGCCCGAAGCGGCGTT
>NZ_JANOCG010000433.1:0-3012 GCF_031412075.1 Rhizobacter sp. | reverse complement strand
CCCCGTGCAATGATGCTGCTTGATGAGGCCCGCCAAGTCGGACTCGTTGACGAGCGGTATAGAGCTCCGAGCAGTGAGGCAGCGCTAACCACACTTCGCGGCATAGCCAAAGAGGATCGTGCGAAAGATGACGTAATCATCTCTGATGGAGAAGCTGATCTCGCAGAGTTACGCGCCGAACGACAGAGCTTGCGAAGCGATTTAGAGCGCATAAACGCAGACATTCGTTCGACCAAACTCTATACAGCCGAAACGAGCGGTTTCGAACGCGAAGTAAAAGAACAGAGGGCGAGACTTAGTGCTGTTGGCTTGTTTAAGTGGTTGACGACAATTACCTTGGCCGGTCGACGACAACTATCTAGGCCGGTTGAGGGCCGAAGCCGGGCGGGTCCGGGAGGCGGGGTTACCGTGAGCTTTTCGACGACAGATCGAAGGCGAGCGACATGCCCGGCAAGAGGATCACGGACCACCAAGTGCACAAATACACCGAGCATCGAAACAAGCTCACCCAGATTGCAGCGGCTGCCAAGGCCGGCATCAGCGAGCGCAGCGCCCGGCGCATAGAGGGCGCGCAGGCATTGCCTTCGCAGCAGCCGGCTCGCAGCTGGCGAACACGGGAGGACCCGCTTACAGCCGTATGGGAGACCGAAGTCGTGCCGCTGCTGCGTGCCGATGTTCAACTCAACGCGGTCACCTTGCTGGAAGAACTGCAGCGTCGCTACCCGGGCCAGTACGGCACCGCTGTGCTGCGCACCCTGCAGCGGCGCATGCGCCAGTGGCGCGCGCTGCACGGCGCCGAGCGTGAGGTCTACTTTGCGCAGGAACACCCGCCCGCCCGGCTGGGCCTGTCGGACTTCACCGTGGCCGACGGGTTGGGCGTGCAGATCGAGGGGGCCGCATTTCCGCATCGGCTGTACCAGTTTGCGCTGGCCCACTCCGGCTGGCGACATGCCCAGGTCAGCGTCGGCGGCGAAAGCTTCATTGCGCTGTCCACCGGGCTGCAGGCTGCCCTGTGGCGCTTGGGCGGTGTGCCCGAGGAGCACCGCACCGACAGCCTGTCGGCCGCCTTCAACAACCTGGCCGAACAGCAGGAGCTGACCCGGCGTTACGCTGACCTGTGCCGCCACTACGGCATGCGAGCGAGCCGCTGCAACCCGGGACAGTCGCACGAGAACGGCTCCATCGAGTCGCGCCACGACTCGCTCAAGACTGCGCTGGACCAGGCATTGCGTCTGCGCGGCTCCAGACAGTTCGATGATCGGGCCGGCTACGAGACATTCGTCGATCAGATCGTGCAGCGATTTAACCTGCGAGCAGCCAAGCGTCTGGCCATCGAACGCCCGATGCTCAAGGCCTTGCCGGTACGGCGCACCGCCGAGTATGAAGAGTTGCCAGCACGGGTGAGCAAGTACGCCATCTTCACCGTCAAGGGGGTGCAGTACAGCGCCCCCAGCCAGCTGATCGGCCATCGCCTGATGGTGCGCCAGTACGTGCAGCACATCGAGTGCTGGCTGAGCGGCCAATGCGTGCTCAGCCGCCCGCGCGCGACGCACCGGGACGGCCAGCGCCATCCGCGCGACATTGACTACCGGCACCTGGTGGCCGCCCTCAAGCGCAAGCCGGGCGCCTTTGCGCGCTGGGTGTTGCGTGACGCGGCGTTCCCGCGTGCGGTGTACCGCCAGACCTGGGAGCGGCTGGCTGCGGCAAGGCCTGAGCGCGAGGCATGCAAGACGATGGTCGGGCTGCTCGCCCTGGCCGCCGACGGGCACGAGGCGCAGCTAGCCGGCGAATTGGAGCAACTGATCGAGCTGGACCAGCTCCCCGACCTGCACGCGCTGACCGGATTGCTGGCGCCACCCTGCAGCGTGGTACCGGACGTCGTGGTGCGATTGCCCGCGCTGGGCGGCTACGACGAGTTGATCGAAGTGGCCCGCGAGGTGGCGCTGTGAGCGGCGCGCTGACGGCCACCACCGGGCGGCTGGGGCTGATGCTCACCGAGCTGAGGTTGCCCACGATCAAGCGCCTGGCCGGCGACCTGTGCACCCAGTCCGATCGCGAGGGCTGGCCAGGGCATCGGCTGGTCGAGGCGTTGATGGAACACGAGATGGCTGAACGCGAAGCCAGGCGCCTGGATCGGCATCGGGCCGAATCGGGCTTGAGCCCGGACAAGCGTCTCTCCAGCTTCGACTTTGCTGCCGTGCCCAGCGTCTCCAAGGCCCAGGTGATGGCGCTAGCCGAAGGATGCGAGTGGCTTGACCGCGGCGCCAACGTGCTGCTGTTCGGCCCACCCGGGGTGGGTAAGAGCCATCTGGCATGCGCACTGGGCCACGCGCTGATCGAGGCCGGCCGTCGTGTGCTGTTCACTCGATGTGGTGATCTGGTGCAGCGACTGCAGGCCGCACGCCGGGATCTGCGGCTCCCCCAGGAGCTGGCCAAACTGGATCGCTTTGATCTGCTGATTCTGGACGACCTGAGCTACGTGCGTCGCGACCAGGCCGAAACGTCAGTTCTGTTCGAGCTGATCTCCGAGCGCTACGAGCGCAAGAGCCTGGCCATCACGGCGAACACACCGTTCTCGCAGTGGGGCGAGGTGTTCGTCGATCCGGCCATGACACTGGCCGCCGTCGACCGGCTGGTGCATCACTCAACGATCCTGGAGATGAATGTGGAGAGCTATCGAAGGCGCGCCGCGCAGTCGGGGCATGCCCCGACTGCGCGCAAGGCTCGCTGACGCTCGATAAACAAGAAATCATTCCCCGCTTCCACCGGCCAGGATAATTGACGCCGAGCGGTCAGGATAGTTGACGCCACCCAGCAAGCCGGACAAGAAGCACATCAGCACCAGCCTTGTGGAGCGGGCCAATCTGTCAATGCGGATGGGGATGCGCCGCTTTACGCCTCACGAATTCATTCAGCAAGAAGCTGGAGAACCACATGCACGCGGTCAGCTTCTACTTCATGGTCTACAACTTCGTGAAGAATCACAGCTCCATCGAGACAACACCCGCGATG
>NZ_JANOCG010000432.1:0-11759 GCF_031412075.1 Rhizobacter sp. | reverse complement strand
CTGTCGAAGGGCCTGTGTGCACGTCGCCGGCTCCCTTCGACAGGCTCAGGGCGATCGGGAATACAGGCTCAGCCCGAACGGTGGTGTGCAGGGGTGCTTTCATGAACGAAGGCAAGCGCCCTGGTTCCTTCTACGCCCTGGCCTTCGTCTTCGGGCTGTTCGTGCTGTTCCTCTACGGCCCGATGTTCACCATCTTCGTGTTGAGCTTCCAGGGCCCGGAGGGCGGCCTCACCTTCCCGATGCGTGGTGCGTCACTGCACTGGTTCGGCAAGCTGTGGGAAGGCATGGGCGTGGTCGACATCGCTGCCGCCTTCCGCCGCTCGGTGGCGCTGGGCACGGTGGTCATGTTGTGCACCGTGCTGCTGGCGCTCGGCGCGGGCCTTGCCTTCCGCAAGAAGTTCTCGGGCTCGGGCCTGCTTTTCTACACCTCGGTGGCGAGTTTGATCATGCCGTCGATCGTGGTGTCGCTGGGCATCGGCCTGCAGTTCCGCTTGGTCGACACGCTGCTGAAAACCGTGCTCGAGAGTTTGGGCCTGGGCGGCTGGCTCGAAGGTTATGGCACCGTGATGGGCCTGTACACCTCGGCGCTCGGCGCCCACCTCACCTGGACGCTGCCCTTCGGCCTGCTCATCATGCTGGCGGTCTTCAACCGCTTCAACCCGGCGTACGAAGAGGCGGCTGCCGACCTGGGGGCCACACCCTGGCAAAGCTTTCGTTACGTGGTGCTTCCGCTGATCGCACCCAGCCTGGTGGGGGTGGGCATGTTCGGCTTCACGCTCAGCTGGGACGAGATCGCCCGCACCTCGCAGGCCATCGGCGACGTCAACACCTTGCCGCTGGAGCTGCAAGGCCTCACCAGCACCGTCACCACGCCGGCCATTTATGCGTTGGGCACGGTGACCACCGTGGTGTCGTTCGCGGTGATGGGCGGCACGCTCGCGCTCATGAAGCTGCTCAAACGCAAGCCGCCGGCTCCAGCGCATTGACGACAATGCCGCATGCCTGCACGCCCGATCGCTCCCGCGAAAAAGCCCACCGCGCCGGTGATGGCGGCCGACCGCGTTTATGAAGCGATCTATGCGGCCGTGATCGACCACCGCCTGGCGCCGGGCACGCGCCTGCGCGAAGAAGAGCTGGCCGACACCTTTGCCGTCTCGCGCACCCTCGTGCGCCAGGCGCTGCACCAACTGGCCCAGGACGGCGTGATCGTGCTGCGCCCGAACCGCGGCGCGCAGGTGGCCGAGCCGACGCGGCGTGACGGCGAGCATGTGTTCGACGCGCGGCGTGTGGTCGAGTGCGAAGTGGCGCGCCGCCTGGTGGGCAAGCTGAGCGCCGAGCAGGTGGCCGAGCTGAAGCACGTGGTCGAGGCCGAAGCGCGCGCCACCAAGTCGCAAAACAAGCAAGAGGCGATCCGCCTGTCGGGCGAGTTTCACTTGAAGCTCGCGCAGATGAGCGGCAACCCGATCTTCGTGAGGCTGTTGGAAGAACTTTTGCCCACCACCTCGCTGCTGATGGCCTTGTACAAGGCGCCGGGTGAGCCGATGTGTGTGGCGCACAGCCACCGCACGCTGCTGCAGGTGATTGCCAAAGGCGGCACCGGCACCGCGGCGGGCACCGAGATGCGGCGCCATCTGAACGAGATCGAACGCTCCTTGTCGCAGCCCACGGCCCGCACCGCCGCACCCTTGCGCGACGTGTTCAAGTCTTACCGCAGCGCCGGTTGAAACGCATCCCATGGACATCGACTTCGCCACCCTCACCGAATACCAGCGCTACAAGCTGATGGCCAGCCTGATCGTGCCGCGGCCGATCGCCCTCATCACCACGCTGAGTGAAGGCGGCGTCGTCAACGCCGCACCCTTCAGCATGTTCAACATGCTGGGCGAAGAGCCGCCCATCGTGATGGTCAGCATCAATCGCCTGAACGACGGCAGCCTGAAAGACACCGCCGCCAACATCGCCCGCGAGAAAGAGTTCGTGGTGCACATCAGCGACGAAGCCATGGCCGCCAAGATGCACCGCTGCGGCGATCGCCTGCCGTCTGACGTGAGCGAGTTGTCACACGTGGGCCTCACCGCATGGCCGTCCAAGGTCGTCAAGCCGCCGCGCATTGCCGAAGCGCCGGTGGCGTTTGAATGCACGCTGTGGGAGACCTTGGAGACCACCAGCCGCCAGATCTTCATCGGCCAGGTGCGCTGGCTGCATGCCCGCGAGGGGTTGATCGACACCGAACTCTGGCGCGTGCGCCTGCAAGACTACTTTCCGGTGGCACGCTTTGGCGCCAGCTACTACGTCAACACCCGCGAGCGTTTTTCGCTCGACGACAAGGCGCCCCAGGCCAACCCGATCGACGAGATGTGAACGGGGCGGGCAGGAGCGGCCGTTTCAAGGCGCATATCTCCGGTTTTTCTCCTCCAGCGCCTGCCGCAGGTCGACTTCACTCCATGCTGACCCACTGTCAATCCAACGCTGAATGTCATACGGTGAGCAAGCGGTGCTCGCAAGGGACAGCGCGGCAGCACGTGATACCGCATCGAACTGGCTGACAGCATCCCCCTGCAGGGTTTGCCGTGCCTGCCCAGCGCCTAGTAGCTCGATGGCAGAACGGTATCGTCCACGACTGGTCAGGTACCAAGCTAGTGTGTTCACCAGTTCGTGGGCGGTGTTGGCACGCCGCGCGGCGTCGAGTGCTAGGTTTAACGAGTCGCGAGCTTCATCGAGCAACCCCAGCGCTATTTCGGCCAGCGCCAGGTAGCCATACGGGCACCCGATTGCCATGCTGCCGCGCTGTTGTGATTTCCCCTCTTCGTGAATGCGGCGTAGCCCTTCCCGCGCCGACGGGTAGTCCCGGCGCACGAGGTGAACCAAGGCGAGGTCGATACGCAGCAGGTAGGCTAGCCGGCTTTCCCCATCTCCCACAGCTTCGAGATCGACCAGAGTCTCTTGTAAATCGTGTGACTCGACGCTGCCGTGCCCGAACTCCATGCTCAGTTCGGCTTGCACGTGCAGACGCCATGCCCTCAAGCGGGGTGGATCACCGGGGTGTTCAGTCTGGGCCGCCGAGACAAGGACTTGTACTGCTTCAACGCCCGCACCGCTGCGGACAAGCTCTTGCGCAAGAAGGCAGCAGGTCTGGGCGCGTCGCTTTGGGTCCTTCACCTTTTCGAACAAGACGACGGCTCGACGTAGAGATTCGATGCGGTTCTCAACACGCAGGAGCGATTTCGGCGGGTGATACGCCCATGCCGTGTGCAACAGCGCCTCTTGTTCGTTGGTAAGCCCCGGAGGCATCGGTACCAGGACGTTGACCCAGGCTTGTGCTTGATGGCTGCGACCGTGAAGGAACAAAGCGCGGGCGGCGTTGCCCAAAAGATCCGCCGCGAGCAGACGGTCGCCATTCGGACTGCATGCCCAATCCAGCGCCGAGCACATGTTGTCGATTTCGGCCGCTGTGGCATTGTCCAATTCAGCCTGAGGCTCTGCGCTCGAGAAACGCGCATCTTCGATCACGCGAAGTGTGTGGGCCATTGCACGTGCGTGGGCGCGCCGTATGGCACCTTCCTCTCCATGTTGTTTTAGCTTCTCCAGCGCATGCAAATGCGTGGTTTGCGATAGGCGCCACCGCATTGGCAAGTGCAGGTCCCGCGAGATCAAACACTTTCGCAGCAAAGCGTCAAAACGCTCGACAAACATCCAGCGATCCTCGCTGGGCTCAGCGCATACCTTGGTGGCTAGATCCAACGAGAAACTGCCAGAAAATGCTGACAGTCGGCGGTACGTGGCCTGCTCGGATTGCGAGAGCAATGAATGACTCCAGTCAAGAGCAGCGCGCAGGGTCTTGTGTCTTGGGATGGCGTGTCTCGAGCCGTCCGACAGTGCACGTAGGCAATCGCTCAAGCTGTCATATACCCCCCGCAGACCGAGCAGTGGCAGGCGTGACGCAGCCAGCTCGATAGCAAGTGGCAGGCCATCCAACTGTCGACAGATGTCCACTACGCACGCCGCAGTGGCTGGCGTTAGCGCCCAACCTGGCTCGGCTTCGCGCGCGCGCATTGCAAACAATGTGACAGCACCGAAGCTACCCGGAGCTGCGGTATCTCCTGCGGCAGGAAGCGCGAGCGGTGGTAGCTCGAAGACGTGTTCTGCGGGTAGATCCAAGCGTTCTCTGCTAGTTGTCAGCAGTGCCAGGCCTGGCGCTCTTAGCAAAACCTCAATGAGCGAACCCGCAGCGTCCATCAGGTGTTCGCAGTTGTCCAGTACGAGCAACGCTTGCATTGACCGCAGTTGTGAGGCAAGCACGGCCAAGGGCGTATCACCGCTGACAGACAGGGCCAAGGCCTGAGCGACCACCATGGGCAAACGGGCCGCATCGCTGACAACGGCGAGGTCAATCCACCAGACGCCGTCTCGCCAGCGCCCTAGCTGGTTGTCTGCTGCCGCTCGGGCCAACCGCGTCTTGCCTACGCCGCCGGGACCGGTCAGTGTCACCAGCTTTTGTTCGGCCAATACCGAAGTCAGCTCTTGCAGAAGCTCCTCTCGTCCGACCAGCGGGGGTCTTGTGGGGTGAGAGGTTTGTTCCTTGCAGGGGTCAACCTCGACGAGTCGGTCTGTACTTGACGACTGCGAATCCAGGTTGTTGGCCAGGGTTGCCGTAAAACGGTAGCCCTGGCCGCGCACCGTGGTGATTGCGTCAGCACCTAGACGGCTGCGGAGGGCTGATACGTGCACGTGCAGATTGCCCTCTTCGACTGCTGCGCCGGCCCAGACGCTATCCAGCAACTCCTCCTTGCCGACGACGCGATCACGGTGATCGATGAGGTGCAGCAGCAAGTCGAAGGCACGGTCACCAAGCGCGGCCGGACGGGTGTCGACGAGCACTTTGCGCCGATCGCGCAAGACCACCACATTCCCGAAACGATAGGCACTGTTCATGGTGAAGCCAGCATAGCGATAGCAGGTCGGCGAGGGAGAGGATTCTTTTGGACGCAACAGGCAGCGTGGCACATGTGCGTCGATTTAGGAACCTTAAGGACAGACCCGTGATGGGCGCCCAAGACTGTGCGTGTCCCATACCAAAGGTTGAACTCATGAACACCTACCTGAAGAATCATCGCAAGATCCTGGCGGCCTGCTGTGCCGTCGCAATGGCAACGCTGACCGCATGCGGTGGCGACCCCGAGGTCGGCACTGCGACCCCGACGCCCCCTGGCTCTCTCGTACTGAGTGGCACCGCCGCCACGGGATCGGTCATCGCGGGCAGCATGGTGGAAACCAAGTGCGCCGTTGGAAGTGGAAACGCTACAACTGGCTCTGATGGCAATTACACGCTCACCGTGGCCAGCGGTGCATTGCCGTGCGTGCTGCGCGTCACGGCCGGGAGTGGCACGGTGTGGCATTCGGTCGCTGCTGGAACGGGCACCAGTGTTACCGCGCACATTACCCCGGTAACTCATCTCGTGATTGCCTATCTGGCCGGCAGCGACCCGGCGGACTACTACAGCAGCTTTCCATCTGCAACGGCAAGCGCAAGTGAAGTGAGTGTCGCGGCGGCTTCGGTGGTGGACGCTCTGCGATCTGGCGGCATTGACTTGTCTGCACTGGGTAGCGTCTTTTCGGCTCCGCTGCTGCCTGGTAACGCCTATGACCAGGCGCTGGAGGCATTTGAAGCCACGCTAGTCAGTAGCGGCGTCTCGTTCGGCCAGTTTGGGCAATGGGTTGCAGAGAGCGGGGCCGCCAGCCGTAACCCGATTGCGGCAGTTGGCACAGTGTCCTTGCCCGCCGGCATGCGGCTGCAGCCTGCTGCAAGCAACTGTGCAGCACTGCGTAGTGGAACGTATCGCGTCATTACCCCTGATCGGAGTGGGCAACTTGCATCGCAAACCGGCCTGATCACGATTGATGCCAACACGCTGTCTGTCACATACAAGGACGGAGACACTGGCACGCTAGTTCCCAATGGCGAGTGTCGCTACCTGAACGACGGTGGTGCGGAAGATGTCGTCGTGTCACAGGCGGGAGTGATCGCATGGCGTTACGCTGTTGATGGCGGCGCTACCCACGGGTTCGCGATCGCCTTTCCTGAGCAACACCACACCGTGGCCGAACTGGCGGGTACATGGAATCAGCTCGGGTTTGAGCGCAACGATGCCGGCACGGCCTATTCGCCAAACGCTGCCACCATCACGTTCAACGCTAGCGGCGTTTCTTCTGCCTTGTCCTATTGCGCCGCCGTCAAGACATGTGTCGAGGTTACCTCGTCGACTATCACCCGTGTTGTCAACTCCAGCGGAGGTTTCACGAACACATCTTCCGATGGCAATGATCCCGATTGGACGTTTGCCTACCGAGCAGGTGGCGGGGAGCTGATGCTGGTGTCACTGGCCGGCAATGGCAGCTTCAGCTACGCGACGCGCCAGCGCACCAATGTGCCTGCGACCGTTGGTACGGTGAGCGACGGGTGGACCATCTCTGTCAACGGGCAGTTGCAAGTCCCAGGCGCACCAGGTAGGTCAACAAATACCATTCTTTCCAGCGACTCGGTAACGGGTGCCTACACGCGACAGGCCACTGCGACTGCTGTAGGAGCAACGCGCATCGAATCGTTAGCGGTGAACAACCCGCGCGCTGGCTACACCCTGCGCAGCGCTGAGTCGGTACTCAACTCGGCGGGGGCCTTTGAAACGGTGTCTGAGTTAGTGTTTCTTGGAATGCGCGGCATGGGCGTAACTCCAGTGGCCTTCACGACCTTCCCACAATTCACGATCTCGGTGGCGCGCCCGTGATCGACCGAGTCGGACCGTGCGCTAGAGCGCGGTCTCGCTCAGGCCCGCGTGAAGCGGTGCACCCCGTCGCTGCCCACCCGCCGCACCAGCTTGCCGGTGTGCCACAGCGCGTTGAGGTGGGCGATCGACTCGCCCATCGCAAACGTGGTCTGGTGCAGGTCGAGCTTGCGCTTGAACAACACCATCAGCAGGTCGGCCGCACTTTGCGGCGCTTCGGCGCAGGCTTGCAGCACCTCGGCGAAACGTTCGTCGTGGTGCGCCTTCAGCTGGTCGATGCGGGTGTGCAGGCCGCGGAAGGGCTTGCCGTGCGAAGGCAACACCAGCGCGTCGGCGGGCAGGGCGCGCATGCGCTCGATCGAGTCGAGGTAGCGCTTGAGCGGGTCGCCTTCGGGTTCGTTCTCGTGCACGCCCACGTTGGTGGAGATGCGCGGCAACACCATGTCGCCCGAGATCAGCACACCCAGGTCGGCGCAGTGCAATGACATGTGCTCCGGCGCATGGCCGTAGCCCACGTGGCAGCGCCAGCCCGCTTTGTTGTGGCCCGCGCCGATGGGGATCACGTCGCCGTCGATCAGGCGGCGAAAGCGCTCGGGCACCTTGGGCACCATGCTCGCGTAGTGGCCCGAGCGGGTCTGGATCTTGTGCAGGGCCTCGGAGTCGGTGATGCCGTGGCTGGCGGCAAAGGTCGGTGTGATGACGGTGCTCGCCGTGGCCGGGTTGCTGGCCATGCGCGCGCCGTTGTAGTCGGTGCCGCTGATCCACAACCTGCATTCGTGTTCGGGCGTGGTCCAGCGCTCGCACAGCCAGTGCGCGAGGCCAATGTGGTCGGGGTGCAGGTGGGTGACGATCACGCGCAGCACCGGCAGGCCTTGCAGCTGGGTGGCAAACACCTGCTCCCACGCGGCGCGTGTGTCGTCGTTGCTGATGCCGCAATCGACGATGGTCCAGCCTGATTGGCCATTCAGTTCATCGCGCAGCAACCACAGGTTGATGTGGTCCAGCGCGAAGGGCAGGGTCATGCGCACCCAGCGCACCCCCGGTACCAGCTCCATCGCCGTGCCGGTCTCCGGCAAGGTGTCGCCGAAGGGGTAGCTCAGTTCATGTTCGAGGGCGTTCATGCAGAGGGCCTGGGTTGGCTACACTTTACGTATACGTCAATTGAGAGTCATTGTAGGGAGCCATGCCCGCCACCGCTGTCACCCAGGTTTCACCCGCGCCCGGCGCCACGTTCACCATTGGCGAGCTGGCGCGCGAGTTCGACCTCACCACGCGTGCCATCCGCTTCTATGAAGACTGCGGCCTGCTTCAGCCTCAGCGCAAGGGCCGCAACCGCATCTACACACCGCGCGACCGCACGCGCTTGAAGCTCACGCTGCGGGGCAAGCGGCTCGGCCTCACCCTGTCTGAGGTGAAAGAGCTGGTCGACATGTACGAGTCGCCGCGCGACACGCAGGCCCAGCTGAAAAAGTTCCTGAGCGTGCTGGCCTTGCACCGCGCGCAGTTGGAGCAGCAGATGGCCGACCTGAGCGTCACGCTCGACGAAGTGCGCACGCACGAAAAAGAGGCCAAACGCCTGCTGGCCGACGGTGAGAGAAAAGACGCTGCCAAAAAATCTGCTTGATTGGAGACATGCCATGAACCTGCCCGGCCTCGACTTCCAGCTTGGTGAAGACATCGACGCACTGCGCGACACGGTGCGCGAGTTTGCGCAAACCGAGATCGCCCCACGCGCCGCCGAGATCGACAAGAGCGATCAGTTCCCGATGGACCTGTGGCGCAAGATGGGCGCGCTCGGGGTGTTGGGTGTGACCGTGGGTGAGGAGTACGGCGGCGCCGGCATGGGCTACCTGGCCCACATGATCGCGATGGAAGAGATCAGCCGCGCCTCGGCCAGCGTGGGCCTCTCGTATGGCGCGCACAGCAACCTGTGCGTCAACCAGATCAAACGCAACGGCAACGAAGCGCAGCGCAAGAAGTACCTGCCCAAGCTCATCAGCGGCGAGCACGTGGGCGCACTGGCGATGAGTGAGCCCAACGCAGGCTCCGACGTCATCAGCATGAAGCTCAAGGCCGAAGAGCGTGACGGCGTGTACGTGCTCAACGGCAGCAAGTTCTGGATCACCAACGGCCCCGACGCCGACACGCTCGTCGTCTACGCCAAGACCGAACCCGAGCTGGGCGCACGCGGCGTGACGGCTTTCCTGGTCGAGAAGGGCATGAAGGGCTTCAGCATCGCGCAAAAGCTCGACAAGCTCGGCATGCGTGGCAGCCACACCGGCGAGCTGGTGTTCAACAACGTCGAAGTACCGGCCGAAAACGTGCTGGGCATGCTCAACGGCGGTGCCCGTGTGCTGATGAGCGGCCTCGACTACGAGCGCGCCGTGCTGGCCGCCGGGCCGGTGGGCATCATGCAGTCGGTGATGGACAACGTGGTGCCCTACATCCACGACCGCAAGCAGTTCGGCCAGAGCATTGGCGAGTTCCAGCTGATCCAGGGCAAGGTGGCCGACATGTACACCGTGCTGCAGGCGGCGCGCGCCTACTGCTACACCGTGGGCAAGAACTTGGATGCGCTGGGCAGCGACCACGTGCGCCAGGTGCGAAAAGACTGCGCGAGCGTCATCTTGTGGTGCGCCGAAAAAGCCACCTGGATGGCCGGCGAAGGCATCCAGATCTTCGGTGGCAACGGCTACATCAACGACTACCCGCTGGGCCGGCTGTGGCGTGATGCCAAGCTGTACGAGATCGGTGCCGGCACCAGCGAGATCCGCCGCATGCTGATCGGCCGTGAGCTGTTTGCGGAGACGATGTAAGGTGCTGCCCGCTTGTCTGATCCAATCCCACCATGACCACCGAACTCAAAGAACTCTTCGAAAACAATCTGCGCTGGGCGCGTGACACCGAAACACGCAGCCCCGGCTTCTTCACCAGCCTGCTCAAGCAGCAGGCGCCACAGTACCTGTGGATCGGCTGTGCCGACAGCCGCGTGCCGGCCAACGACCTGGTGGGCCTGCTGCCGGGCGAGCTGTTCGTGCACCGCAACGTGGCCAACGTGGTGGTGCACTCTGACCTGAACTGCCTGTCGGTCATTCAGTACGCCACCGACATGCTCAAGGTCAAGCACATCATCATCGTCGGCCACTCGGGCTGCGGTGGTGTGGCGGCGGCCTTGCACGACACCCGCATCGGCCTGGCCGACAACTGGATCCGCCACGTGCAAGACGTGCGCAACCGCCACCAGGCCTGGCTCGAGATGGTCGACGAGAACCAGCGTGTCAATGCGCTGTGCGAGCTCAACGTGGTGGAGCAGGCGCTCAACGCCTGCCAGACCACCATCGTGCAAGACGCCTGGCAGCGCAAGCAGGAGCTGGTGGTGCACGGCTGGGTGTATGGCCTGCACAACGGCCAGCTGCAAGACCTGCGCGTGACGGTGTCGAGCGCCGAAGACACGCTGACGGCATATGAAGACGCGATCAACCTGATCCGTGTGCGCTACACGCCTGATCTGGTGCCGAGCGAGGTGGATTGATGCGCATGGCCGTCTTCCCGCAGGAGCTGAACGACCTGCGCGCCTTCGACATCGCCAACGCGATGCTCGACGGCTTCGACCGCCACTACACACTCTTTCGCGAGGCGAGCGCCCAGGCCAAGAAGCGCTACGAAGCCGCCGACTGGCACGGCCAGCAGCGCGCGCAGCGCGAGCGCATCGAGTTCTACGACAAGCGGGTCGACGAAGCGGCCGAACGCCTGCAGACCGAGTTCAAGGCCAGCAGCCTGTCGATGAACGTGTGGCAGCAAGTCAAGCTGCACTACATCGGCCTGCTGACCAACCACCACCAGCCCGAGCTGGCTGAGACCTTCTTCAACTCGGTCACCACCAAGATCCTGCACCGCAGCTACTTCCACAACGACTTCATCTTCCTGCGGCCTGCGGTCTCCACCGAATACATCGAAAACGAAGAACCGGCCTCGCAGCCCACCTACCGCGCCTACTACCCCACCAAAGAGACGCTGCGCGACAGCTGGCTGCGCCTGGTCAGCAACTTCCAGCTGAAGCGCGACTTCGAAGACCTCGGCCGCGACGTCGACCACGTGCTCAACGCCGTGGCCCGCGAGCTGGGCGACTTCAGGCCGCGCGCCAACTTCCAGATCCAGGTGCTGAGCTCGCTCTTCTTTCGCAACAAGGGCGCCTACATGGTGGGCAAGATCATCAACGGCTTCAAGGAAACGCCGTTTGCGCTGCCCGTGCTGCACTCGCCCGCCTCGCACCTGCTGGTGATTGACACCGTGTTGTTTGGTGAAGACGAGATGCAGATGCTGTTCAGCTTTGCGCGGGCCTACTTCCTGGTCGACATGGAGATCCCGTCGGCCTATGTGCAGTTCCTGCGCTCGCTGATGCCTCGCAAGCCGCGCTCGGAAATCTACAACGCACTTGGCCTGCAGAAGCAGGGCAAGAACCTGTTCTACCGCGACTTTCTCGCCCACTTGCGCCACTCGTCAGACAAATTCCGCATCGCGCCCGGCATCAAGGGCATGGTGATGCTGGTGTTCGACCTGCCCTCGTTCCCCTTCGTGTTCAAGGTCATCAAGGACTTTTACCCGCCGCAAAAAGACACCACGCGCGAGATCATCAAGAGCAAGTACCTGCTGGTGAAAACCCACGACCGTGTGGGCCGCATGGCCGACACGCTGGAGTACAGCAACGTGGCGTTTCCGCGCGTGCGTTTTGAAGAAGAGCTGATCGCCGAGCTGAAGGAGTTCTGCCCCAGCCTGCTCGAAGAAGAAGGCACTGAGCTGGTGATCCGCCACGTCTACATCGAGCGGCGCATGATCCCGCTCAACATCTACCTGCAAGAAGCCAACCGCCAGCAGATCGAGCACGCCGTCATCGAATACGGCAACGCCATCAAGGACCTGGTGGCGGCCAACATCTTCCCCGGCGACATGCTGTGGAAGAACTTTGGCGTGACACGCAAC